>SKYX01000154.1 GCA_007127655.1 Desulfonatronum sp. | reverse complement strand
TGGTTGTCCGCGGAAACGCCCCGGGTGGTGCCCTGGAGGAATTCAAGGAGAAAAGCGACTTCAGAGGATTCCGGGAAGTTTTGCCGGACTTCCTCGATGGCGTCCTGGCGCTTTTTCCCAGAGCGCCAGATGATCTTGTAGGCTTTTTCGATGTTGGCCACGGCTTCGGAGGTGAATCCCTGACGCTTCAAGCCGATGACGTTGGGCCCGTAGAGCTTGGCCGGGGTGCCCGTGGCGATCATGTACGGGGGAATATCCAGACTGATCCCGGCCTTGCCGCCGATGAAGGCAAAGGCACCGACCCGAGCGAACTGATGCACGGCGCACAATCCGCCAAGCACGGCCTTGGTTCCGACATGCACATGCCCGCCCAGGGTGGCCGCGTTGGCCATGATCACCTTGTCTTCCACCACGCAGTCGTGGGCCACGTGGGCATAGGCCATCAGCAGGCAGTCCGAGCCGAGGCGGGTCACTCCCTCGCCGCCAACGGTACCCCGGTGCAGGGTGACGTACTCCCGGATCAGGTTGCGGTCGCCGATGTCCAGCAGGGTCGGTTCGCCTTTGTATTTGATATGCTGGGGATCGCCGCCGATGAAGGCAAAGGAATGCACGTGGTTGTCCGAACCGAGCCGGGTATGGGCGTGGATGCGGGCCTGGGCGTCGATCCTGGTCCGGTCGCCGACAACCACGTCCGCGTCGATGACGCACAATGGTCCGATCTGGACGTCCTGGCCCAGCTCGGCACCAGGATCGACGACGGCGGTGGGATGAATCCGAGTACCCATCACGCCTGCTCCCGATCCACGAACGCTCCGCTGAGCGTCGCCTCGGCCACCACCTGTCCGTTGACCTGGGCCGTACCTTCCATTTTCCAGACGTTCATCTTGTTTCTAACGTGTCTCATGTTCAATTCCAGTTGGTCTCCAGGCACCACTTGCCGGCGAAACTTGACCCGCTCCAGCCCGGTGAACAAAAAAAGTTTGTTGTGCAGTTCTTCTTTCGTCTTGCTCAACATGAGCAACAGCCCGGCAGTCTGGGCCAGGGCCTCGATGATCAGCACCCCGGGCATCAGGGGATAGCCGGGGAAATGCCCCTGAAAAAAGGGCTCGTTGAACGTAACGTTCTTGATCGCCCGAATGAAGGTTTTGGGTTCGTATTCCAGGACCCGGTCCACCAGCAACAGCGGGTAGCGATGGGGCAACAGGTCCATGATCCCCCGAATATCGATACGCGAAGGGTCGGTGCTGCTCATGATTCTTCCTTGGAAAGGGTCGTTTTCAGGGTTTCGAGTTCTTTTTCCAGTACGGCCAGACGCTTGGCCATGTCCGGGAGGCGATTCCAGGTGGCGGCGACGCGCATAAATTTTCTGGCTTCCACCGCCGGAGAACCGAGATAATCCTGGCCCCCGGCAAGGGACCGGTTCACCCCGGCCTTGGCTCCGACCCGGCAGCCGTCGCCCAGGTGCAGATGGTCGGCCACGCCAACCTGGCCGGCCAGGGTGACCCGCTCGCCCAGCTTGGAACTCCCGGCGATACCCACCTGGGAAACCAGGATGCAATGGGGTCCGACCTCCACGTTATGTCCAATCTGCACGAGGTTGTCGATTTTTGTTCCAGCGCCGATTCGGGTGGTCCCCAAGGTGGCCCGGTCGATAGTGGTGTTGGCCCCGATCTCCACGTGATTCTCGATCACCAGGTTGCCGACCTGGGGCACCTTTTCCAGACCGCTGGGGCCGGGAGTGTAGCCGAAGCCGTCGCTGCCCAACACGGCACCGGGATGGATGATCACGTCGTCGCCCACCACCGTCCCGGACATGAGCACGGCGTTGGGGTAGATGGTCACCCGTTCGCCGATCCGGCAATCCTCGCCCACATACACGCCGCTGAACAGCCGACAGTCCTTTCCGATTTCCGCGCCCTGCCCCACGAAGACAAAGGGATAGAGGGTCGTTGAGGAATCCACCCGGGCCTGCGGGTGGACCCAGGCTGCCTCGCCGTGACCGGAAAACCGGCCCTGGGGAACGGCGTACAGGCGCAGAACCCGTGTAAAGTCCAGGTAGGGATTGGTGCTGACCAGGGCCGAGGTGGCCTCTGAGGCGAACTCGGCCGGGACGATAACCGCCCCGGCCTTGGTCTGTTTGAGCTGGGTCAGATGTTTCGGTCCGGAGAGAAAGCTCAACTCGCCAGGGCCAGCGCTTTCCAAGCCGGCCAGCCCGTGAATGGTCAGGTCAGGCCCCTGCATGGACAGCCCAAGCAAACCGGCCAATTCGGAGAGCGTATGGGCCATGACCGCTACCTGGCCCGCCAGGCCTTGTTCAGCTCCTCTTTCACGGCGTCGGTGATGATCACGGTGTCGTCAGCATACACCAAGCCGGAGGCATTACCGTCGATGATCATGGTAAAGTTGTTCTGCCTGCCGTACGTATTGATGACATTGATCAGCAGTTCCAGGATTGGCTCACTCAGGCGATCCTCCTCGCCCTTCATTTTCATCTGAAAGGACTGAAACTGGTCTTGAAAGTCACGCACCTTCCGGCGGTACTCCAGTTCCTTGTCCTGCTGGGCTTCCTGACTGAGGACCATGCTTTGGCGCTGCAACTCGTCACGCAGCTTGCCGATAGCCTCGTTCTGCGCGTCCAATTCAGTCCGCATGGACTCAAAACGGGTGCGCAGTTCGTTCATGGCCTCCTGGCCGGGGACCGACTCAGCGATAATCTCCTGCATGTCCAGGATGCCGACCTTGACCTGGGCCCAGGCCGGAGCCACCGCTCCGACCGCCAAAACCAGCGCCGCGACGAGCAACGCACGAAAAAACAAACGCATACTGACTCCTTGAATTGTTGCCTGATTTGTTGAGTGATAAAAAAAACAGCCTTTCGTGATGATCCTAGAATATTTGACCAATGGTAAACTCTATTCCACTCTGGCGATCGCCTTCAAGGCGATCAAGTCCATAACCGTATTCCAGACGCAGCGGTCCCAGAGGCGAGTACCAGCGAATACCGGCGCCGACGCTCTTATACAGATTGGACCCGAAACTCTCGCCATGGTCCCAGACGTTCCCCGCGTCGAAAAAGAGCAGGCCGACCAGGCCCATCTCCTGGTTCAAGGGAAACAGGTACTCGAAATTGGTGAAAAACTGCTTTGTACCGCCGATTCGGTCGTTGGTTTCCGGGTCCCGAGGCGAGATCTCCATCCCCGGATAGCCGCGGACACTGTCGATTCCGCCGAGATAGAACCGTTCAAAAACCGGGGCCTCCTTGCCGTCGTTGTCGAACAGCAAGCCGATCTGACCTCGCCAGTGGAAGACCGTGCCCCAGAAAAGCGGATAGTAGAAGTGGGAATCGTATATGGATTTGATAAAATGGTCGTCGCCCTGCAAGGCACCGCCGGCATACTGGACCGACAGCGTGTTCACCGTGCCCCGTGAAGGATTGAATATCCTGTTCGTGGTGTCTCTGCTGACGGCGGCATACGTGGAACTGGCCCATTTGGTGCCTTCGGCGTCCCGGATGCGCTGGGCCGCGTCCTCCTTGACGTCGGAAATGGTGTACCGCTCCAGACGGTAGTTCCAGAACAGCTTGGTATACTCGCCGAGCGGGTAGGACAGCCGAAACCGACCGCCCACGGCCTTCCGGTCGTAATCCTTGTAATCCCGGGTCCAGTAATAGAGGTCCGAACCCACTCCCAAAAGCGAGTCCCGCCAGGCCGGGTTGGTCAGGCTGAGGTCGTAGATTGTGCTGCGACCGCTGAACGTACCTCGGAAAGACAGGTTATAGGCCCTGCCGAACAGGTTGCGCTCCTGGATCTGGCCAGAAACGAAGACCTTGTCCAGACTGGAATAACCGAGCCCGGCGCTGAGCATTCCAGTGGGCTTTTCCTTGACCGTGACTTTCAGATCCAACTCGCTGGGATCGGCCGTGGCCAGGGTTTCAATATCCACCAGCTCAAAGAAATCCAGGCGCACGAGCCGTTCATTGGAGCGGGCCAGTTTGGTGCCGCTGAACAGATCCCCGTCCCCGAGGCGCATCTCCCGACGGATGACGTTGTCCCGTGTTTTCGTATTGCCCTCAATGTGCACGCGACGGATATAGACCAGTGAACCCTTGTCCAGGGCATAAACCACGTTGACCAGGAGCTCATCCCGCTGGATGTCCAACTGGGCGTCGCTCTGGGCAAAGGCGTACCCGTACTCGGTATAGTGGTCGGCCAGGCTCTGCAGGTCCTGACGCAGGACGGATCGGTCAAAGTAGGTGTCGCGTGCCTGGAGGTCGTCCAGAGAGATCAACTTCAGGAGTTCTTCTTCAGTATCCAGAAGGTCACCACGGAAGCCGATGGTTCCGACTTTGTACCTGGAGCCTTCTTCCACTTTGAAGGTGATGCGGATGCCCTCTTCCAGGTATTCCACCTCCGGCTGGCCGACCCGGGCGTCCAGAAAACCGCGGTTGGCATAGTAGGCTTCCAGGGCCGCGGCGTCACGCTCCAGAAGCTCTTCCCGCAATATCCCCGTGCCGGTCAGCCAGGAAAAAAGCCCCCGTGTACCAAGCATCAGTTCCCCGCGCAGCTCACGCTGGCTCAGGGACTCGGCCCCCTCGATGACGATATCGCGGATAAACAGCCGATTGCCTTCATCAACGGTGATGTTCAGCCTGGCCTGACGGGGATCGGTCTGCTCCAGGTTGTAGTCCACCTGGGCCAGATAGTAGCCCTTTTGCCGGTACAATTCCCTGATCTTGCCCAGGTCGTCGGACAATATCCTGGGATTGATGATGCTTCCCGTGCGGGTGGTGATGGCCTTGAGAATGTCCCCTTCCTTGATCTCCTTGGCCCCAACCACGCTGATGGCCTGGATTCGAGGACGCTCGGAGACTTCGAAGGTCAGGATTTTGCCCTCGGGACCGTCCTCCACCCGGATGGTGATGTCGTCGAAAAAGCCCAGCTCAAAAAGACGCCGGATATCTTCGTTGACCACCTGCGGATCGTACGCATCCCCTCTCTGGCTGCGAATGCGCAGCAGGACCACGTCCGATCCCAGGGTTTGGTTCCCTTCCACCAGGATCTCGGCGATGGTCTCCACTTGGCGCAGCTCGCGGGTGACCCGCTCGGCCAGCTCTTCCACCGCGGGCAGCAGGTTGATCAACCCGTCCCGGACAACGAAGAACGACTTGGCAGGTTTCAGGCCAAAGGCCTCCACCAGTCGCGCGTCCAGGCTGATGTTCTCGCCGATCTGGTTGAAACTTCCGTAGATGGCATGCGCGGACGCGGACAGCAGGGCCATGTCCCGGGCCGCGGACAAGTCCAGCTCGGTCAATCCCTGGTCGCGCAACAGTTGGGTGGTCTGGTCGCCGGGATGAACCTCGAAACCGTTGGCGCGCAACTGGTCCCGCAACAGCTCCGGAAGGCCTTCATGGAGATGGTCGAGATCCGGAGCAGCGTTGATTTCAAAGGGCAGGACGATCAGCTTGGTGGCAGAACCGGTCTGGGCCGCGGCCTGATATGGCGCAACGAGCCAACACACGGAAAACAAGGCCATGGCGAGGAGAACGCCACCGATCGGTCCCAGACGGATCGATTTGAGCGAAAACAGATGAAATTTGGGGATCATAAGATGCCTCGCAGGGACGCCAAGGTTACAAGGGAAACAGTTCACCGCCACGCAACTCGTATCGATGCCGCATGGCTTGAGCCAGATCTTGATTGTGGGTCACGACGACCACGCTCGTTCCCAGACTTTGATTCAGTTCCAACAGCACGCGCTTCACGCTTTCTCCAGCTTCCTCGTCCAGGTTCCCTGTGGGTTCGTCCGCCAGGACCAGCCTGGGTTTGAGCAGCAACGCCCGGGCAATGGCCACCCGTTGACGCTCGCCGCCGGAAAGGGTGGTCACCTGGTGCCGACCGCGGTCCGCCAGGCCGACCATGTCCAGCATCGTGGCGGCCTCGCGCCGGGACCAGGCATGAGATCGCCCGCCGATGAGACCGGGCATGGCCACGTTTTCCAACGTGGAGAATTCCGGCAACAAATGATGAAACTGGAACACGAAGCCGACGCTCTCGTTGCGCAATCGATCCTTTTCCGCCCGCGTCAACGTGGTCGTGTCCTGACCAGCAAAATAAACCGAGCCGGAGGTGGGCTGGTCCAGGGTGCCCAGGATGTGCAGCAGGGTGGATTTCCCCGATCCCGACGCACCGACCACGGCCGCGGTTTCTCCGGGCCGCAGGGTGAAGTCCACGCGCTTGAGGATGGTCAATCGCTCCACCGCGTTGTGCACCTCCTTGCCCAGTCCGCGCACGTCAAGCAACAATGCGTCACTCATACCGCAGAGCCTCGGCGGGTTGCAACCTGGACGCCTGGCGGGCCGGGTAGAGCGTGGCCAGAAAACACATTCCCATGGCCGCCAGGGCGATGATGGTCATGTCCGTCCATTGGAGCAGCACCGGCAGATGATCCAGATAATAGACGTCCATGGGCAGTTGAATGAACTGATAGCGCTGGAGCAAAAAGCAGAGCAGCAAACCGATGGCAAACCCCAGGCTCGTGCCCACGGCCCCGATGATCGTGCCCAGGAGGATGAATATCCGGGCGATCCGCTTCGGCCCCGCGCCCATGGAGGCCATGATGGCAATATCCCGGGTCTTCTCCATGACCAACATCACCAGCGTGGTGATGATGCTGAAGGAACCGACCAGGACGATCATCACCAAAATCACGAACATGGCCGCCTTTTCCAGCTTGAGCGCGGCAAAGAGGTTCTGGTTCATCTCCATCCAGGTCCGGACCTGCAAGGGAAAGCCGCCCAGGGTTCGTTCCAGCTCCTGGGCGACCCGCGGCGCGGCGTCCACGTCGCGCAACCGGACTTCCAGACCGGTGACCAGATCGCCGCGAAACCCCAGTACGGATTGGGCCGCGGGGATGGTCAGGTACGCCAGGGAAGAGTCGTACTCGTACATCCCGGTCCGGAACACCCCCCGGACCACGAAGGTTTCCACGCTGGGGGCAAAGCCGGCCGCGGAGCGCTGCCCCGCGGGGGACAGCAGATTCACTTCGGAACCAACCCGCACTCCGAGTCTCCCGGCCAGTTCAGATCCGACGAAGATACCGCGCCCGGCGGGATCGTCCACCAGATCCTGGACATCGCCCATGATCAGATCCCGGGACAAGGTGATCACGCCGCGAGCGGCCGCGGGGTCGATCCCGCGCAGAACCACGCCTTTGACGCCCAGACTCGTGCTTAACATCACTTCCGAATAAACGAAGGGCATCACACCGACGACCCCGGAAACCGCCTCAGCCTGTTCGGCCAGCCGGTCATAGTCCCGGATAACGCCTTCCAGGCTGGTGACCACGATATGGGCGTTCACTCCGAGGATCTTGTCGCGCAGTTCGCTGCTGAAACCGTTCATCACCCCCAGAACCACGATCAGAGCGGCCACGCCCAGGGCCACGCCAAGCACGGAAACCCAGGAAATGACGGAGATGAAGGCGTGGTTGCCTCGGGTCAGGAGATAGCGCAGGGCGATGAAGCGCTCGAATCTCATGGGGTCGGACCGACCTCCGGACGCAGCAACGGAAACAGGATGACTTCGCGGATCGAGGGGCTGTCCGTAAGCAGCATCACCAACCGGTCGATGCCCACGCCCTCGCCCGCGGCCGGAGGCATGCCGTACTCCAGGGCCCGGACATAATCGTCGTCCATGAAGTGGGCTTCCTCGTCTCCGGCCTCCTTCTCCTTGACCTGCTCCTCAAAGCGACCGCGCTGGTCCATGGGGTCGTTCAATTCGGAAAATGCATTGGCCATCTCCCTGCCGGCGATGAACAGCTCGAACCGGTCCGTGACCTGAGGGTCGTCCTCGTTGCGCCGGGAAAGCGGAGAAATATCCGTGGGATAATGATAGATGAAATGGGGCTGAATCAGCTTGGGCTCCACCAATAGATCGAACAGCTTGGCCTGGAGCTTGCCCAGCTTCTCATTCACATGGGCCTTTTCTCCCAGCTTGATCACCAGGCTCCTGGCCTGGTCGTACTCCATGAACTGCTCCGGCCGCAGCCCACCCAGGGTCTCCAGGGATTCGAAAAAGGTCAGCCGCTGCCAGGAGCCGCCCAGGTTAATCATCTCGCCCTGATACGGAACCACCTCGCTTCCCGTGACGGTCCGGGCCAGATCCGCGAACATCCGTTCGGTCAGGTCCATCAAGTCCTGGTAGTCGGCATAGGCCCAGTAGAACTCCAGCATGGTGAATTCCGGGTTGTGCTGGGTGGAAATGCCCTCGTTGCGGAAATTCCGGTTGATCTCATAGACCCGTTCAAACCCGCCCACCAGGAGCCGCTTGAGGTACAGCTCCGGAGCAATGCGCAGATAAAGCTTCATGTCCAGGGCCTTGTGATGGGTGGTGAAGGGTCGGGCCGTGGCCCCGCCGGGGATGGGCTGCATCATCGGTGTTTCCACTTCCATGAAGCCCTCGTTGTCCAGGAAGGAGCGCAGAAATCGCACGATTTGGGTCCGGCGTTGAAAAATCTCCCGGGTCCGGGGGTTGACCATCAGGTCCACGTAGCGTTGGCGATAGCGGACCTCCACGTCCTTCAAGCCATGATACTTCTCGGGCAAAGGGCGCAGGGCCTTGCTGACCAGGTCCACGCTTTCAGCCTTGATGGTCAGCTCGCCGGTTTTGGTCCGAAACAAACGGCCCCGTACGCCGACAATGTCGCCGATGTCGAACTTTTTGAAGAGCGCGTATTTTTCCGTGCCGACAGCATCGCGTTGGACAAAGACCTGCATCTGGTCCGTGGCGTCCTGAAGGTGCAGAAATGCGGCCTTGCCGAAGGAGCGCTGGCTCATTACCCGTCCGGCCACGGCGAAGGTTTCTTCCAAGGCCTCCAAGGCTGTCTCGTCATGGTCTCCGTACGTGGCCTTGATCCGTGCCACTTCGGTGTTCTTTCGAAAATCGTTGGGATACAGGGCCACTCCGGACGCCTGAAGCTGGGTGAATTTCTCCAGTCGCTGCTTTTGGAGCTGGCTCAAGTTTTGGTTCTGCTCGGTAGTCAAGATCATTCCTCAGTTGTTCATGGTCGTGGACCATGATGGGGTGATTCGGGAAAAGCGGAAGAAGGGGCTGATGGCGTTTACCGGCATGACAAGAGACGCTCTGCGCATCAAGGCGGGAATCCAACGCCGGAAAGAGAGCCATCCACGGAATGCGACGAGTCGTCGCGAGTTTGGGCGCATTTGGTCCGCGATCAGCCGAAACGCAACGTGATTGCGTATGCCAAGTCCGCCGATTCGTCAAGAAATCGAGGCCGCGGGCCTACTGCGTTGCGACGTTCAGCTTGACCAGAGTTTTCAATACGGATTAAAAGCCGGAGATTTTCGCGTCCATCCAGTCCAGAACCCCACCAACCCCCAGGAGGTGCCCGTGTCCGTCCATGTGGTTCGCCATCCGCTCGTTCAGCACAAGCTTGGCGTCATGCGCCAGCATGACGTCAGCACCAAGAACTTTCGCGAACTGGCCTCGGAACTGGCCAGACTGTTGACCTACGAGGCAACCAAGGACCTCGTTACGGAACCCAGGACCGTCAAGGGCTGGTGCGGCTCCGTTCAAGTGGAGCGAATCAAGGGCAAAAAGATCACCGTGGTGCCCATTCTCCGGGCCGGCCTGGGCATGCTGGACGGCGTGCTGGACATGATTCCCGGGGCCAAGGTCAGCGTGATCGGCATTTACCGCAACGAGGAAACCCTGGAACCGGTGCGCTACTACGTCAAAACCGCAGGGAACATCGAGCAACGAATGGCCTTGATCCTGGACCCGATGCTGGCCACCGGCGGGACGCTGCTGGCCACCATCGACCTGCTCAAGGAAGCCGGTTGCCGGCGGATCAAGGGGGTCTTCCTGGTGGCCGCGCCCGAAGGTCTGCGCCGGGTGGAAGCGGCCCATCCGGACGTGGAGATCTACCTGGCGGCCGTGGACGAACGCCTTGACGACCGGGGCTACATTCTGCCCGGGCTGGGAGACGCTGGAGACAAGATCTTTGGTACAAAATAATATCGAGGGAGCCACCATGACGGAACAAACCACATCGACGATTTCCACCCCTGAATACAATTTTCGGCTTAAAGACAGCCTGCTGGGCCTGCAGATGCTGTTCATCGCCTTTGGCGCCCTGGTCCTGGTCCCGCTGCTCACCGGCCTGGACCCCAACGTGGCCCTGTTCACCGCCGGCGTCGGGACATTGCTGTTTCAGATCATCACCAAAGGCAAGGTGCCGGTGTTTCTGGCTTCCTCCTTCGCCTTCATCCCGGCCATCATGTTCGGCGTCCAGACCTGGGGCATCCCGGCCACCTTGTCCGGCTTGGCCGCGGCCGGCTTCGTCTACGTGCTTCTGGGGTTGTTCATCAAATGGCAAGGTCCGGGAATATTGATGCGCGTATTGCCGCCCATCGTCTATGCCCCGGTGATCATGGTCATCGGGCTGATCCTGGCCCCGGTGGCCGTGAACATGGCCCTGGGCAAGACCGGGGACGGGTCCATTCAACTGATCAGCGAGGGCTTGGCGTTGTTCATCGCCCTGGCTTCCCTGGGCACGACCATCGTGGTCACTCTCCTGGGTAAAGGCGTCCTGCGCCTGGTACCGATCATGTTCGGCATCCTGGTGGGCTACATACTCTGCTTGCTGTACGGCCTGGTCGACTTCACTCCGGTCCGGGAAGCCCCGTGGCTGGCCATGCCCAACTTCGTGCTGCCGGAATGGAACTGGCAGGCCGTCCTGTTCATTGTGCCCATCGCCATCGCCCCGGCCATCGAGCACTTCGGGGACATCCTGGCCGTGAGCAGCCTGACCGGGAAAAACTACGTCAAGGACCCAGGCATTCACCGGACCATGTTCGGCGACGGCTTGGCGACAACCGTTGCCGCCTGCCTGGGCGGGCCGCCCAACACCACCTATTCCGAGGTCACCGGCGGCGTGGCCTTGACCAAGGCCTTCAACCCCGCGATCATGACCTGGGCGGCCATTGCCGCCATTGTCCTGGCCTTCATGGGCAAGCTCGGTGCATTGCTGCAAACCATCCCGGTTCCGGTCATGGGCGGCATTCTGGTCATTCTTTTCGGCGCGATCATGGTGGTCGGCCTGAACACCCTGGTCCGGGCCAAGGAAGACCTGATGGAGCCCCGCAACCTGATCATCATCTCCGTGATCGTGGTCTTCGGCATGGGCGGCATGGCCTTCCAGACCGGCGAGTTCGTGCTCAAAGGCATCGGCCTGGCAGCCATCGCGGGCATTGTCTTGAACCTGATTCTGCCGGGTCGGAAGATCTAGTTTGGGGGTTCAGCGGTTCAG
>SKYX01000176.1 GCA_007127655.1 Desulfonatronum sp. | reverse complement strand
TGTATTTGGCGTAAAGTTTTTCAAACCATGGCTCGAGCTTCTCCACCAGGTAGGCACCTTCGGCATAGGTGCTCAACGGAGAGCCCGGCTGGGTCGTAAAGTTGAAGAGCGGGTCCTTGCCAGTCCAATAGGCGCTGTAGACCATGGCCGCGTTGACCACGCCGTTGGCCAGGTTGTCGAAGGTTTCAAAGACGGGGAACAGGACGCCTGCCGGGTATGTATCGATGGTGAACTGTCCATTCGACAGGGTCTTCACCGTCTCGCTGAAGACCTCGGCAATGCGCTGCTGTTCCGTTCCCGGCATGGCATGGGTTACCAGTCTCCAGCGCACCTGTTGGGCAAATACCGCGTGGGACCAGATCGTTAGCAAAACAACTGTCAGAAAAACCGCAAAACACTTTTTCATGGGTACACTCCTTTCTTTGTCACGTGAATTGATGATCTGCACCGGCTGACCAAGCCGGGACGTCACTCAGCCACCGGGCCTTCACTTGCATGCTGCGTCCATCCTGACTTTTTTTTGAAAACCTCCTTGTCGATGATAGGTCAAGACTTCTCTGCCGGAAAACGCTTCGTGGTCAACCTGCTAGCCGAGCAGATACCTGGGTAGCCACATCACGATTTCCGGGAAGAGGAAGATCAAGGTGATGCAGACCGCCTGCAGGAGCAGGAAAGGGATACTGGCCTTGTAGATCTCGACAATGTCGGTGCCGACGGGCGTGCATCCCTTCAGATAGAACAGGCTGAATCCAAACGGTGGTGAAAGATACGCGCTTTGCAGCAGCACGTTGAAGGCCAGGCCGACCCAGAGCGGATCGAAGCCCAGGTTGGCGAGAATAGGGGCAATGATCGGAACGGCCAGGAATATGACGGCGCCCGGTTCGAGAAACATGCCCAGGAAGAAAACGAAAATAGCGGCCACAAGGAAGACCATGTTCGCCCCGCCGGGCATGTTCATGGCAAGGTTGGCCACCATGGCATTCCCTCCCAGCCCTGCGAAGACCGAGCCGAAGGCGCTGGCGCCGATCATCATCCAACCGACCATGGCCGTGACGCTCAGGGTTTGCTGACAGGAGGAGTAGATGATGTTCCAGGTCAGGCGCCTGTTGAGCAAACCGATAAGCAGTGCCCCGGCCGCTCCGAAAGCTGCGGCCTCCGTGGGACTAGCCACTCCGTTCAAAATGGTGCCGAGTACGATAATGATCAAGAGTATCGGGAAGAGGACGTTTTTCGTGGAAACGACCTTTTCCTTCCAGGTAGCCCGCTCTTCTGGAGGAAGAGCGGGGGCGAATTTTGGATCCATGAACCCGCGCACAATCACGTAGACGATGTAGAGCGAGGCCAGGAGTATTCCCGCGGAGATGCCTCCGGCAAAGAGCCCGCCGATGGACACTCCGGTTACCGCGCCATAGAGAACCATGTTCGTGCTGGGTGGAATGAGTTGTCCCAAGGTTCCGCCGCCCAGGACGGAGCCCAAGGCTATGCGGCGGTTGTAGCCGTGTTTGAGCATCTGCGGAAGCCCGATCAACCCGAGGCCGATGACGCCGGCGGCCACCACCCCGGAAACCGCTCCGAGGACCGCCCCCACCAGGATCGTGGCGATGGCCAGTCCACCGCTCAGTGCCCCGGACCATTTGTAGAAAGTGTCGTAGAGATCTTCCACGATATTCGTTTTCTGGAGGACGTAGGCCATGAAAATGAACAGGGGGACGGCGATGATGACGAAATTGTTCATGGCTCCCCAGGTTGCGGAGACCAGGATGTTCAAAGCGCCCGGTCCCCAAAGAAAGTAGGAGAAAACAATGGCGATGGTCGCCAGAGAGAAGGAGATGGGGACCCCCAAAGCCAGAAGGGGGACGAGGGAGAGAAACATCAAAAGAGGGTACAGTTCACGAGCCATGGGCAATCACTTCCTGGTTCTCATTGGGGGCAACGGGGTTCAGCGGACGGGCTCGGCTTGTTCAGAATGAGAGCGAGCATGTCCCTGAAAGCCTGCCAGGAGATGAGGGCGCAGGAGATGGGAATGATCCATCTGAACCACCATATCTGGGGGTTGAACGGGGTCTGGTGGGTGGAGCGTTCCAGCATCATGGTTGAACGCCAGGCGCTGGGAACGCTGATGTAAATGATTACCAGGGCCACGAAAAGCACGACCCCTTCGGAAAATATGCCCTGGATTCTTCGCCACTTCGGGGGGAGGTAGTGGTTGATCACATCCACGGCCACGTGCCGTTTGTCCTTGTGGCAATAGGCTGCCCCGAGCATGAAGAAGGAACCGAACAGGAAGAGGGACATCTCAAAGGTCCAGATAGGCGGGTCTCTGAAAAAATAGGAGCGAAGCGTACTGTAGACGATGATCGCGATGAGAGGGAGCAGGAGCAGGGAAATCAATCCGCCGAATCGCCGCATGCATGGTCCTCCTGGATGGTTAGGGCCTGATCTGGTTGAAGTGGCCAGGGTTTGGCGGGAACGTGCCGGGAATCAAGACTTCGAATGGCGTCCAATGCCCCGTCGACTCTTCCGCAATCAATTGTGAAAATCTCTGGATGAATCTGGGCGCGTCGGGCAGGTGGTGGAGTTGCAACGCCCTGAATTTCACAAAGAGCAGTTCATGCCATCAACCACGGGCATGTTCTTTATTGACATGCCCCGAATCACTGGGTCAAGACTCTGTTCGTTTCGTTGCAGATTATCCTCGCCTTCGCCTTGGAGAAGAATAGTGACGAATTTGCCGTCGGAATGAGCCAATCGCGCTGCCAGCGAACCGGTTTGATCCGCGGTGTGGGCGAAAAAACAGATTGCTTGATGACCGGGGGCGATGGGGGTATCAATGCCGCGAAACTGCTCAAGCGGCACCCGGGTCGGGATTGGTGGGAGGATTGTCGGCCCCGCCCCGGGATGCTCACCGAACGCGGGCTGCTCGTCTCCTGGCCCAGGACCATGAACGGGGTCGGGGAGCGCTTGATGGTGGCTGAGCAGTGATGGCTTGAGGCGGGAAAGAGAG
>SKYX01000272.1 GCA_007127655.1 Desulfonatronum sp. | reverse complement strand
GGAAAGACCTTCAGGCCCAGGTGTCCCAACTGGGCGTTGATTCCGTTGATGTTGCCCAGGATGATCCCGCCGATGCTGGAGACCACCGCGGCGATGCACCAGGACAGGGCGAAGATGTTCTTGACTCCGATGCCCATGGACTGGGCGGCCTGCTGGTCCATGGCCGTGGCCCGCATGGCAATGCCGGTCCGGGAATATTTGAAGAACAGTGAGAACACGGCGAACAGCAGGGCGGAGAGGACAAAGGCCGCGATGTACACCGGGGCCACCGGCACGCCGGCGATCCAGATCGGGTCCGTGGGCAGGATGGGCGGATAGACCCGGATCTGGGTGCCCCAGAACAACTGGACCAGGGACTTGAGCACTGTGGACAGCCCCACGGTGACCATGATCACGCTGATGATCGGCTCGCCGATCAGCGGGCGCAAAATCACCCGCTCGATGCACAGGCCGAGGATCACGGAAAATACCAGGGTCATCAGAAAGGAGACCAGGAATGGCAGGCCCATCTGCACGGTCAAGGCGAAGCAAATATACGCCCCGACCATGACCATCTCGCCCTGGGCGAAATTGACCACCTTGGTCGCCTTGTAAATGATCACGAAGCCCAGAGCCACCAGACTGTAAATGCTCCCGACCACCAGGCCGTTCACGAAGAGTTGAAGATAGTATTCCATGATTCGGATTTTAGGATGCGTTGCGTTACAAGGTGTGCTGATCAACGAAAAGGCAGATACAATATCACGTCTTGATACTCATCGAGAAAGGACGCCCCCCAGGCAATATACAACTCATCAACTGTTTCGCTGATGCTCATGTGTGATCCAATCTCGAGTATTCCGGGCATATGTTTTCCTTGCGCCAAATGGCAGGCAAGGTGTTCGGGTATGGATTTTCTGTTATTGGTGACAAGAATGAATCCATGCTTTTGACACCATTCAAGAATTTCAGGGTCTTTGGTTCCCTTTTGCGGTGCGTTTGGCTCGCCGACCTGCAACACAACCATCCTCGGCTCCTTGCTTGCCAAAGCGAAACGCAGGGCGTGCTCGACATTTTCGTCAAGAAGGTATTGAACGTATCTCATCCACTGACATTACTTTCTTGCTGTTTTCCGCAAAGAAGCTTCTGGAGCACAGCAGGTGGGTTGCGACGTTGTTCGTTCCGCATTTGTTGCCCAAAACGTATCCATTCTTCCAGATAGACATCCATCTCGGATTTGTTGTGCAGATAAAACAAAATCGTCGCGTACACCTGCTCAAGCTGCAAAGTCCTGTATTTACGGGCAATGGATTCAGGTGATTGGTGACGATACAGATACGCATACAGGATGGTTTCGATGCCGACACGTGTTCCCTTCAGGCGAATGTCATTCGGGCTGCAATAGTCAAAGTAGTCTTCGATATGCATATTCGGTACTCCCTCATCTCAGGCTGACGGCGTTTCACATTTCATCCAGTTTTTCCAAGAACGCCGCCACATCTTCCTTGAGCATCATCAAGGCTGGCTCAAGGCGCTTGGCGACCACCTTTTCCCGCTCCCAGTCCAGTTCAAAGCCGTAAGAATGGCGGAAGTGATGACGAAAACCCCTAAAGTCGTCCAGATGCGCGTACAGTTTGTCCGAGATGAGTCGTGGCCGGTATCCGGGCACTTCCAGTTTCATCCGACGCAACAGATCCTTGTGCCATCCCCCGGCATCGACCTGGTTTTCAAAGAACCTGGCCACGGATCGAAAAATGTTCTCGCACCCGTTGTAGAAGCCATGCAGCAAGTAGCCGACGACTATTTTGTCGTAGTTGCCGACCTCCTCGTCTGAGCGATCCAGGTTTTTCTTGAGCGGCGCGAACTCTTCCATGATCCTTTCGATCTTGGCCAGTTCCTCCTGGATATCCGCCTTAAGCAGAGCGATTTCATGCTTCATAAATCACCTTGCCCCGTTCCCGGATTTTTTTTGTGAATGTGGCATTGTCCCGTTCGCAGTACAGATCGACGCGTTCCTGAACGCATTCCTCAAGCTCACGCCATAAATCCCAATAGCGTTCCGGCGGGATTCCCTCCACGTAAAGATCAATGTCCGAGTTCGCGTGGCATCGGTTCGTAAGGGTGGAGCCGAACACGAAGACCCGGGACAGGGCGTACCTTTTGAAAATCGGGCCAAGCTGTTCCAGCAGCAGCTTTCGCCGTTGGCCTTCCTGGGCGGCATACCGTTTCCGTTCCTCGCGTTGCCGGGTAAAAAGCGGATACCTGCCTGATACCATTTACTCCACCGTAGCAATCTGAATACTCCCGCACATTTCCCGCATCCGCCCGTCCTGGTACTGGATGGAAGCGGTCAGGTTCATGCAGACGTCCGGGCCGTAGAGGGATTCGATGAGCGGCAGGTAACGCTCTTCCACTACCTTGCGCCGCAGCTTGCGGGTCCGGGTCAGTTCGCCGTCGTCCGCGTCCAGTTCCTTGAACAGCAGGGCGAAGCGCTTGATCCGGGTGGTCTCCGGGAGGCCGGCGTTGATTTCGGAGATTTCGGTCCGGATCAGGCCGTAGATTTCGTTCTTTGCGGCCAGATCCTGGTATGTGGTGTAGGTGAGCAACCGGCTTTCGGCCCATCGACCCGCGATTTCCGGGTCAATGCTGATGATCGCGGCCAGATGGGGACGCTCTTTGCCCAGAATTACGGCTTCTCGGACATAAGGCGAGAACTTGAGCTTGTTCTCCATGAACTGCGGCGAAAACTGGGTTCCGTCGGCCAGGTGCATGACGTCCTTGAGCCGGTCGATGACCACGATCTGCCCGTTGTCCTTGAAGAATCCGGCGTCCCCGGAGCGCAGCCAGCCGTCCTGGATGGTCTCGGCCGTGGCCTCGGGGTTGGCGTAGTAGCCCTGGAACACGGCCGGGGAGCGGGACAGAATTTCCCCTTCCTCGGAAATGATGATCTCGGTTTCCGGGATGGGCTCGCCCACGGAGTCGAAATCCACCCGGCCGTCGGCGTGGATGCAGGAAATCCCGGCGAT
>SKYX01000149.1 GCA_007127655.1 Desulfonatronum sp. | reverse complement strand
TCTTGGCCAGATTGCGTTTGATGTCCCAACCCAATTGCGCCTGCTCGGCCTCCTTGAGCCGCTGGAACTCCTTGATCAGGTAGAGCTTGAACTCCACGGAAACCCAGGAGGCGAACTCGAAGGCGATGTCGCGATGGGCGAAGGTACCGCCGTAGCGGCCGGCTTTGGATAAAATGCCTATGGCACCGGTTAGCTCGATCCACTTGGACGGCGTCATCACAAAAGCGTTGCTCCCCGACTCATTTTTAACCGTGTCGAATTCCACACGGTTAAAACCAGGGTTGTTCAAGACCTCCCAAATTCCCAGAAACTCGATGGATGAACGTGTTCGCATCCAGTTCTGAATGACGAAACGGGGATCATCCGAGTTCTTGTGCTTGGCGATATCGGTAAGGGAAATAAAATCCTCCCTCTCAATCCGCTGCACCCGCACTGTTGCACTTAAAACCGTTATCTCCGTGCCTTTACTCATCAGGTCATCCTTGCTGCGGCGATGTGAATTTTGAAAAATTTTTGTCGGATATGTGCGGAGAAACTATTGAGATTGGAAGATGCGGTTTCGATTCAACGTGAGCCTGAAACGATGATGGTGGCTGTAGAACAAGCAGATGAAGCCGACTGCATTGAGCAATTACGCGCAGTAATCCGTACTTTCGATAGTCGTTGGTGTCGCCGAAATATTGATTCTTCATTTCAATCCAGTAGTTATCGAGACACCCTGATTACACAAACCTTGAGAGTGGCTCACTCCCTCTTCTCAAGGGCAGTGCTTATCTACTTGATGGCAAACCTGGGTATAACGAACTCTTTGCATGCAAGCCCTCCAAGACCTGGTCCAGACCTCTCCGCCCAATAGGAACCGGCGTCGGCGCGAGGTTTTGGTCGGAACAGGCTTTTATGGCCGAGGTGACGTCTTTGAGGCCGGAGCCGGTGATCAGCAGGCAGATGGTTTCGGTGGGGGAGAGGTCGCTGGTCTGGGCTGTGGCCAGGGCTCCGGCCAGGGCCGCGGCACCTGCCGGTTCGGCGAAAACGCCGGTAGTGTGGGCCAGGGTGGGGATGGCTTGGAGGATGGCTGGGTCGTCGACCTTGATGAATGCGCCGTTGGTTTCCCGGACGGCGGCCAGGGCCTTGAGGCGGTCGCGGGGCAGGCCGGCGGAGATGGAGTCGGCCACGGTGCGGGCCTGGATGGCGGGTTTGGTCAGGAGGGCTTCGTTGTTGTGCCAGGCTTGGTGGAGGTAGTCGCTTCCCGCGGCCTGGACGCCCATCAGCCGGGGCAGGCGGGTGGTCAGGCCGAGGGCTTGCAGGTCGGCGAAGCCTTTGTGCAGGCCGCCGATGATGCAGCCGTCGCCCACGCCCACGAAGACCCGGTCCGGCACTTCCCAGCCGGATTGTTCGGCGATTTCAAAGGCTGCCGTCTTTTTGCCCTCGGTCATGAAGGGGTTGTAGGCGGTGTTGCGGTTGTACCAGGGGCGGACCTGGCAGGCGGCCATGCACAGGTCGAAGGCGTCGTCGTAGCTGCCCTGCACGGTGAAGACCCGGGCTCCGAAGGCCAGCAACTGGGCCACCTTGGCCTGGGGGGCCGAGGCGGGGACGAAGATCACGCAGTTCAGGTTCATGGACGCGGCCATGCCGGCCAGGGCCGCGGCGGCGTTGCCCGTGCTGGCGCAGGCCACGGTGGTCAGACCCATGGATTTGGCCTGGGCGACGGCCAGGGCGCTGGCCCGGTCCTTGAGCGAGGCCGTGGGCTGGCGGGTTTCGTCCTTGATCAGCACCCGGGCCACGCCAAGCAGCCTGGCCAGGCGCGGGGACTCGTACAGGGGCGTCCAGCCCGTGGCCAGGGGCGGGGTTTCGGCGTCCAGGGGCAGGGGCAGGAGGGAGCGGTAGCGCCAGAGGGACCGGGGGCCGTGGGCCAGGGCTTCCGGGGTGAACGCGGAGCGGGCCGCCTGATAGTCGTAGCGCAGGTCCAGGATGCCCTCGTTTTCGAGTTCTCCGGCGTGGTCGGGGCAGACGTAGCCCATGTCCCGAGGGGCGACGGTCTTGCCGCAGATTCGGCAGACGGCGTGGGTGACGAAGGGGCCTTGGGGAAACGGCGCAGTGGCGGGATGGTCGGCGGTCATGGAAGCGTCCTTTGCGAGCGCGGTCAACTCCGGAAGGCCCAGCCCGTGGTCCGCTTTTCCAGGGCCGCGAAGATGGCGTACATCCCGATGCCCATGGCCGCGATGACGATCAGCCCGGCAAAGACCAGGGGCACGTTGAACCGGGCGCTGGCGGACATCATCAGGTAGCCGATGCCCTCGTTGGAGGCCACGGTTTCGGAGATCACCGAGCCGACGAAGGCCAGGGTCACGGCGATCTTCAGCGAGGCGAAGAAGTAGGGCATGGAGTTGGGAATGCCCACCTTGAGCAGGATGGTCAGCTTGGACGCCCCCAGGACCCGGAGCACGTCTTCCAGTTCCGGCTCGATGGTGGCCAGGCCGGTGGCCACGTTGACCACCACGGGAAAGAAGGAGATCAGAAACGCGGTGATGATCGCCGGGACCGTGCCGATGCCGAACCAGATCACCAGCAGGGGCACCAGGGCCACCTTGGGCACGGAGTTGAAGCCGATCAGGATCGGGTAAAAGGCCCGGTAGAGCAGTTTGGATGAACCGATGATCACGCCCACGAGCATGCCGAAGACCACGGCCAGGCCGAACCCGGCCATGGTGGTGTAGAGGGTCTGCAAGGCGTGCTTGCTGATGGGCCCGGCGAACTCGTATCCGGCCATCACGGCCTCGCTGGGCGGAGGCAGAATGTAGCTGGGGATTTTGGCCAGCCGGGAGACGGCTTCCCAGGCCACGAACATGGCCACGGTGACGATCACCGGGGAAAAACGTTCCAGGTTTTTACGCAATGGGGACATCGGCGATTCCTTGGGGGCCGTCGCAGCGCACGCGTTCGATGTGGCCGCGCAGCTCGTGGACGATGTCCACGAAGGCCGGTTCGTAGCAGGTTTCCAGGGTGCG
>SKYX01000357.1 GCA_007127655.1 Desulfonatronum sp. | reverse complement strand
TCACCATGGTCGTGCTGGGCGGCATGGCCAGCTTGTGGGGCGGCATCGCCGGGACGGTCTTTCTGACCGCCATGCCGGAATTCTTGCGGGCCTACGAAAACATGGAAGTGATCATCTACGGGCTGATCCTGATCCTGTGTATGATGTACCTGCCCCAGGGCATGGCCGGCGGGGTCTCCAAGCTGGCTGCCCTGATTCGCGGGAGGTTCGGGCATGTCCGATAGAGGCGATGCGGAGCGCATATCTGCAGGGGACGTGATTCTGAACTGCCGAGGAGTCCATGTCCGTTTCGGCGGGGTGATGGCCTTGAGCGACGTGGATTTTCAGGTCCGTGAGGGGACCATCACCGCTCTGATCGGGCCCAACGGCGCGGGTAAGACGACGTTGCTCAACGTGGTCAGCGGGATGGTTCCCAGCTCGGAGGGAACCGTGGGACTCCTGGGCCGGGACATGACCCGGAGTCCGGCCTGGGAACGGGCCAAGGCCGGTGCTGTGCGCACTTTCCAGAACCTGGAAGTCTTCACGACCATGAATGTTCTGGAAAACGTGATGACCGGGGCGCACCGGGTGGTCCGCTACGGGGCGCTCAGCGCCCTGTTCAAGACGCCCGGCTTTTTTCGCGGGGAGCGTCGTTGCCGGGAACTGGCCGAGGAAAAACTGACCTTCGTCGGCCTGAAGGACGATTGGAGCCTCCCCGCCGGAGATCTGCCCTACGGACGGCAACGCCTCCTGGAGCTGGCCCGCGCCCTGGCCGCCCAGCCGCGCATCCTGCTCCTGGACGAACCCGCCGCAGGCCTGAACACCACCGAAACCCGCGCCCTGGCCAAGCTGATCCAGCGTGTTCGCGACGAACTGGGCGTCACCGTGGCCATCGTGGAGCACGACATGGACCTGATCATGGGCATCAGCGACGCCATCACCGTCCTTCACTTCGGCCGGGTCATCGCCTCCGGAACCCCGGCCGAGGTCCAGAAGAATCCGGAGGTGGTCGCGGCGTATCTGGGCGAGGAGGCGGAGTGAGTTCAAAGAGCCAGTGGAACCGGAAGCCAGGAGCCGTGCTGATTTTTTCTTCCAACGCGAACAGTTTGTTCTTTGTCTAAGGAGCGCTGGTATGATGAATTTGGATATCGCTAAAATGACCGTTCCGGAGAGAATCCAGGCCATGGAACAACTTTGGGATTCTTTGTCACCTCAGGAGAGCGAGATCGAATCACCGCAATGGCATTGGGATATTCTCAACGAAAGAGTGCGGAAAATTGAAAACGGTACCGCCGAGTTTATTACCCTTGACGAGCTTGCAAGCCTCAAAAAATGAAAAAGATTCAGCAAGTCATTGCGTTACGGGAAGTCAGTGGAGATCTTGTTGATGGGAAACATTTTTATGATTTCATTGAGCCGGGGGTCGGAGATTATTTCTGGGACAGTATCATGGCTGATATGAAATCTCTTCTTCTGTATGGTGGCATTCATCAACGCATGCACGGCCTTTATCGCATGCCCGCCAAGCGCTTCCCCTATTCGATATATTATACGATGGAACAGTCGAATGTTTATGTAGTCGCCGTTTTGCCGATGCGCCGGAGTCCGCACGGGATCGTGCAAACACTGACGGGTAGAACAAAGGCCACGTAATCCATGCTCGTTCTGAAAAACGTCGACGTCTTTTACGGCAGGGTGCATGCCATCCGGCGGGTTTCCCTGCATGTGAACCAGGGGGAGATCGTGGCCTTGATCGGTGGCAACGGGGCCGGGAAGACCACCTTGTTGACCACCATTTCCGGATTGCTCCGGGCCAAGGGAGGCAGTCTGGCCTTCGAGGGCCGGGAGATTACCCGGGAGCGTCCGGAACGGATCGTGGCCGCGGGAATTTCCCAGGTGCCGGAGCGGCGTCTGGTGTTCAAGCCCATGAGCGTGGAGGACAACCTGCTCCTGGGCGCGTACCACCGCTACAGCCTGAAGAACAAGGCCGCGATCCGCAAGGACATCCAGGGGATCTACGAGATGTTTCCGGTCCTGGGGCAACGCAAGGATCAGCCCGCCGGGAACCTTTCCGGTGGGGAGCAGCAGATGCTGGCCATTGGCCGGGCCCTGATGGCCAAGCCTCGGATGCTGCTTCTGGACGAGCCGGGCATGGGGTTGGCCCCGGCCCTGTCCCAGATGATTTTCCGCCATGTGGCCGAGTTGCGCGATGCCTTCGGTCTGACCGTGCTGTTGGTGGAACAGAACGCCAAGAGCGCCTTGAAGATCGCGGATCGGGGCTATGTGTTGGAAACCGGGCGGATCATCCTGCAGGGGCCGTCCGAGGAATTGCTGCTGAATCGGGACGTGCAACGCGCCTATCTGGGGCGGGATGTGGAGGTGCAATGATGTTTGAGCCGGAACTGGAGAGCATGGGGCGGGAGGAACTGGAGCAGCTTCAGCTGGAACGGTTGCAGTCCACGTTGACCAGGGTTTCGCGCAACGTGCCGTTCTATCGCAAAAAGTTCGAGGATTTGGGTCTGGACCCCTATGATTTCACCTCCCTGGACGATGTCCGCACGTTACCCCTGACCACGCGCCAGGATCTGCGGGACAATGCTCCCTATGGCCTGTTCGCCGTGCCCTTACGCGAGGTCGTGCGCTTGCAGACGTCCTCCGGTTTTTCCGGAGGGACCACGGTCTTCGGCTACACCTTAAGCGACATCCGGAAGTGGTCGCGGCTCACGGCCCGGGTCCTGGCCGCCGGTGGGGCGAACAAGGAAGACGTGGTTCACGTGGCCCATACCTATGGCCTGTCCACCATGGCCTTTGGCATGCATTACGGCGCGGAAGCCCTGGGGGCCACGGTGGTTCCGGTCTCCAGCGGCAATGCCCGCCGGCAGGTGGGGATTATCCTGGACTACCGGGCCACGGCCCTGGCCTGCATCCCGAGCTATGCCCTGTTTCTGGCCGACCTGATGGACGAGATGGGCGTGAATCGCAATGCCCTGCCCTTGCGCTGGGGTCTGTTCAGCGGGGAGGTCTGGTCCGAGGCCAC
>SKYX01000314.1 GCA_007127655.1 Desulfonatronum sp. | reverse complement strand
TTGGGGATCGGGCACGGCCCCTTGTGAATTGACGAATCCTTACCGCAACAAGCGCCTTACGGGCGAAACAGCGGCGGCCAGCACTCTTTTCCGGCTCAGCGCCCCGGGAACGTCCGCATGGGCCATGGCGTAGCCGTGATACTTGCGGGGGCTTTCCTCGCACAGAAAGACAACCCGCGTATCCTCCGGATCAACCAGCACGGCGTTGGGTCGGTAGGCCCGGACTTCGGCCAGGCGCTTCCCGGCCAGTTCCAGCATTTCTTCACGGTCCCCAAAATGCATCGTCCCGGTGGGACAGGACAGCACGCAAGCCGGCAACAGCCCATTCTGCACCCGGTCCAGACACATGTCGCACTTGGCCTGCACCTTGGTTTCATCCCAGCGGGGGATGTCGTAAGGGCAGGACATCCGGATCTCCTCGCCGTCCAGATTCTTGGTGCTGTCCGTGAAAAGGATCGCGCCGGTTTCCGGATCGTGAAGAATAGCCGTGTCGTCATACATGTCGCCGACCATCTTGCACGGCGGATGCACGCAATGCCGGCATTGGTCCGGAAAGAAGAACCAGTGCTTGAACTCCCCGTTCTCCTCCACTTCAGAGAACCGGACCAGCTTCAACGTGTTGAAGGACAGATCTTTGGGGTTCTGGAACGAGCCCCAGTTTTTGGTTTCCTCGGCGGGCAGCTTCTTCCATTGCTTGCAGGCCACCTGGCAGCCCCGACAGGCTGTGCACTTGGTCAGGTCGATGAAAAACGTTTTTCCTTGCATGACTCAGTTTCCTCCAGTCTTCGTGTGAGTTGTCCCTGTCCGCTGTTCGTTCAAAAACCCCAAGTGCAAGGCGCAAGAAAAGCTCAAGATCGAAGCGTATATCTTCATACGTGAGAATTTGAACTTTTCGCGGCAACGCGGCAATTGGGAGTTTTTCAACGGACGGCTATGCCTTGCGGATGTTGACCATGAACGCCTTGGTCTCCGGAATACCGGTGTTCGGATCGCCCACGGCCGGAGTCAGCAGGTTCGCCGCGTCCCCGCCGTCCTTGGGATGCACCCAGCCGTAGTGCCAGGGCACGCCGACCATATGCAGGCTTTGTCCCATGACCTTGTAGGGTTTCAGCCGGGGGGTGACGATGGCCACGCACTCCACCTGGCCACGGATGCTCTCCACGATCACCTTCTCCCCGTTAGCGATGCCCCGGAGCCTGGCCAGTTCCGGATCGATCTCCGCGAACATCTGGGGCTGACATTCCAGAAGCCATGGGGTCCATCGGGTCATGACCCCGGTCTGCCAATGCTCGGTGACCCGATACGTGGTGCCCACGAACGGATAGCGCGGATCACACACGGCCCGCTTCTCCAATGGCCCGGAAAAGTGCAGAGCCGTGGGATTATGCAGCTGACTGGAGAACGGTTGCGTTTCAAAGGGACATTCCAGGGGTTCGTAGTGTTCCGGAAATGGGCCGTCCACCAGACCCGGTCCAAAAAGACGACCGAAGCCCTCGGAGGTCATGATGAAGGGGTGTCTCTCCGAAGGGGCCCAGGGGCCGTCGGGTACGTCACCGACCCACTTGCCCTGCTCCCATTTGATGACCGCTTTTTGCGGGGCAAATGGCATCCCCTGCTGGTCCACGGAGGCCCGGTTGTACAGGACGCGCCTGTTGACCGGCCAGGCCCAGGCCCAGTTGGGGAACAGACCGATGTTGGCCTGCATCTCGGTCTGGCTTTTGTCGCGACGGGTCATCAGGTTTCCGGCCTCGGTGAAGGACCCGCAGTACAGCCAGTTGGCGCAGGCCGTGGAGCCGTCGTCCTGAAGCAGTGCGAAGCTGGGCACCTGGGTCCCGGCCTTGTAGGTCACGTCCCCGATCTTCTTGTCCGTGAGGAAGTAGCCGTTGTGCAGCTTGGCCATCTTGACGGAGTCGAACTTGCCGTCCGTGACCACGGCGTCCAAGGTGAAGCTGGCCACGGGATCGGGAAACGCCCCGCCTTCTTCCTGATAGAGTTCCTTGATCCGCTTGACCAGCATGACCATCATGTCCCCGTCAACCTTGCTCTCCCCCAACGGCGCGGGGCCGGCGTAACGCCACTGGGCCCAGCGCCCGGAATTGGTGATGGAACCTTCCTTCTCATAGAACACCGCTGCCGGAAGCATGAAGACTTCGGTCTTGACCTTGGCGGGGTCCATGCCCGGACCGTGCCAGAAGGAGCCGGTCTCATTCTGGAAGATGTTCACATTGACCAGCCAGTCCAGCTTGGTCATGGCCTCCCTGGTCTTGTTGGAATGCGCGCCGCTGACGGCCGGGTTCATGCCCCAGGCGAACAGGCCCTTGAACTTGCCTTGCAGCATGTGGTCGAACATTACCAGCCAGGAACAGTCCTGGCCCACGTCCAACCGGGGCATGAAGTCGTAGCTCTCTTCGGGCGTCTTGTCCGGGTACATGGCCTTGAGCAGGCTGGCGATGTACTTGGGCCGGTTCTGCCACCAGTTGGCGCTTTTGGGATCGTGACTGACGGGAGTGTTGGCCTTGTTGTAATCGGCCAGGGTGGGCCAGACCGCCCGAGGAGTTGGATTGTAGGCCGGGATAATGTGATAGAGCAAAGCGCTGTCCGTGGAGCCCTGGACATTGGCCTCGCCCCGCAGGGCGTTCACTCCGCCGCCGGCATTGCCCACGTTGCCCAGCAACAGCTGGATCATGGCCATGGTCCGGATCAACTGGACCGCGATGGTATGCTGGGTCCAGCCCATGGCGTAGGTGTTGGTCCCGGACTTGTCCGGTTTCCCTGTTGCCGAATACACCTTGTAGACTTCCAGCAACTTGTCCTTGGGCGTGCCGGTGGTCTCAGAGACCCGGTCCAGGGTGTACCGGTCGTAGTGCTTCCTGAGCAGCTGGAATACGCAATTCTTGTCCTTCAAAGACAGGTCGCGCTTGGGCACGCCCTTGTCGTCCAACTGATAGGTCCAGGTCGACTTGTCGTAGGCGTTTTTCTCTGGATCCCAGCCTGTGAACAGCCCGTCGTCAAAGCCGAATTCCGGGTTCACCAGGAAGGCGCCGTTGGTGTAGTTGACCACATAATCCTTGAAATACATCTCATTGTCCAGGATATACTTGATCATCCCCCCCAGAAAGGGAATGTCCGTACCGGAGCGCATCGGGGCGTAGATGTCGGCCTTGCTGGAGGTCCGGTTGAAGCGCGGATCCACGCTGATCAGCGTCGCGCCCCGCTCCTTGGCCTTCATGATCCATTTGAAGGAAACCGGGTGACATTCCGCCGGATTCCCACCCATCATCAAAATGCAGTCGCTGTTCATCAGGTCGTTGTAGTGGTTGGTCATGGCCCCGCGACCAAAAGACTCTGCCAGGGACGGCACGCTGGAGCTGTGGCACAATCTGGCCTGATGCTCGATGTACACCAGCCCCAGGCTGCGCATCAGGCCCTGGAGATACCAGCACTCCTCGGTATCCAGAGCCGCTGACCCCACATGGGCGATCCCGTCCGTACGGTTGACCACCTGCCCCTGGGCATTGCTCGTCACGAAAGTCTGGTCCCTGGCCTCCTTGACCTTCCGGGCGATTCGGTCAATGGCCCAATCCCAGGATTTTTCCTCCCATTTGTCGCCATAGGGCGCCCGGTAGAGCACCTTGGTCACCCGGTTTTCATTCTCGGCCAATTGGTAGACCGAGGCCCCCTTGGCGCACAGCGAGCCTTCACTGATGGGATGGTCCGGATCCCCTTCCACGTTGACGGTCCGCCCCTTCCCGCCAAGGGCTGTGTGGACGATCAGGCCACAGCCTACGGAACAGTAGCAACAGACCGAGGTTGTCTCCTTGGCGTCCCGCAATTTCGACAATTCAGCCTTGGCCACGGCGGGTCTGAGATTGAATCCCAGACCGCCGAAGGCCAGGGCCGAACCGGCTACGGCCGAAAACTTCATGAAGTTCCTTCTGCTGATCTGCATGGCATCTCCTTGTGTTGAGGGTGAACAGATATATCCCCGCGGCAAATCTCGGGGGATCCGCTTCCTTTCGGCAATCAAGGCTTCCTTGAAACCAGAACAATAAAGAACGCCGGCCCTTTATCAACGAGTTGATAAAGGGCCGGCGAAGAAATGAAAGAATATCTGTAAAGAAAAATAGAAAAGATGGACGCCTGCTATGCGACAGGTGTCCCGTGGAGCGGGGCTGAAGATGGTCGGACGGCGTCAACCGACGTCCATTGGTTTGTAGAAGCATGGCGTTCAAAAAGGATTTGAGCTTCCCTTGCAATAGCGGGACGACCTCGCCCCGAAGCAAAGAATGCTCAGATGCCTTTGTGATGGAAACAGCAAGGTTTCATCGATGCACCCGAATGAATATCTTTTGTTTTAAGCATATGTGGCCTGCTACGATCAAAGACAAATAATGTCAAATAGAGTTTTTCTATTGAATTGAAGCAATGGCATTCAGTTTTAAAATTGACTTCAAATTCCCAACAAAAAGGCAGCACACCCAAGTACAGGTGACAACAAATGTCGCCAAAATTTTGACGTGAACACTATTTTAGCCTCTAACACGTTATTTTTTTTTATATTCATACTCAAAGACAGGCGAAAAACACTGCCAAACATCGAAAAAAGCAATCAACAAGTGCAATGTGCATTATTTTTTTCAATTAGACACCAAGTCCGGAAATGCGTTAAGTAGGCAACGCTAATACGGGTATGTGATCCTTTTCACTTGAAATCGAGGGAGCAGCTCATGAGAACCAGGTACAGTTTACTGTTCGTTGCGGCGTTGTTGCTGACCATGCTTGTCGCGAACCACGCGGAGGCACAAAAAACACCCAGTGGGGAAGGCGTCACGATCTGGTTTGACACCGGCGGCAGCGTAGGCGGGCCGTACAATACCATTGTTCAGAACGGCGCCCAGGCCGCGGCCGATGATCTGGGGGTCACGCTGCGCCTGCTCTATTCCGACTGGAGCCCGGAAAAAATGATCTCCAACTTCAAGCAGGCCATGGCTGCCAAGCCCGACGGCATCGTGGTCATGGGCCATCCCGGGGACGACGCCTACGAGCCCTTCATCAACGAGGCGGTGGCCGAGGGGGTCATCGTGACCAGCGTGGACACGAAACTGCCCAGGATGGTGGCCGCCCACAAGACCAAGGGCTTCGGCTACGTCGGCACGGACAACTACGCCCAGGGCAAGGCCCTGGCCGAAGAGGCTCTGAAACGGGCTCAGCTCGAACCCGGGGACCAGGTCTTTGTCTGGGGCCTCAAGCGCTTGCAGGAACGCGGTCGGCGGGCCCAGGCCATCCTGGACGTCATGGAGGCCGCGGGCATGAAGGTCGACTACTTTGAAATCTCCCCGGAAGTGGACAAGGACACCTCCATGGGCGTGCCCCTGGTGACCGGCTACCTCTCCAGCAATCCAAACTGCAAAATGATGATCGTGGACCACGGCGCGCTGACTTCCCAGATGGAAAACTTCCTGCGCGCCGCCGCCGTGGAACCGGGCAAGATCTTCGTGGCCGGCTTTTCCCTCTCCCCGGCCACGGCCTCGGCCATTGAAAGCGGGTACGTCAGCCTCGTCTCCGAGGCCCAACCCTACCTCATGGGCTACCTCGGGGTGCTCCAAATCGTCCTGACCAAGAAATACGGCTTCACCGGCCTGGAAATCGACACCGGCGGCGGAATGATCGACGCGGAAAACATCGCCCAGATCGCGCCCCTGGCGAAGAAGGGAGTTCGGTGATTCATTGAAGCAGTTTCCTGGAAAATGACATTATCACCGTAGGCCCAGTTATTCAGAGTAATTTCTTGATCGATATTCAAGAGACGTTGCGTACCAATTGGCCCTTTCATTATTACCACCAAACCTTACAGGAGGAAAATGTGAAGCGAATTATTTTGTCGGCAATGATTATGATTTGGACGCTGGGATTGGTCGTTACAGGAAGCACTCTTCCAGCCTTTACTGCGGAAAGACCCTCAAAATTAGTCATGACCGCCATTCCGGACGACAGCGCGGAAAACATGCGCGAATTTTTCGGGCTGATCGCGCAGCACATCGAAAACAAAGTCGGCATTCCGACTGAATATGTTCATGTGGCCAACTACGCCGCCAGCGTGACTGCCCTTGCAACAGGGCAGGCTGATCTGGCGTGGTTCGGCGCGGTGACCACGGCTCAGGCGTACATCGTGATGGGTGATGAGCTGGAAGTCATCGCGGCCCGGGACATCGACAAGGAATTCATCGGCTACTTCATCGCCAATGCGGACGCGGGAATACCTCCTGTCAACGACCTGAAGGAACTGACGGAACTGGCACAGGACAAAAACTGGACGTTCACATTCGGCAGCAAGAGCAGCACTTCCAGCCACATGATGCCACGAAGTTTTTTCACCGACCAAAGCGGGCAAAATCCTGAAGAGGTGTTCAGAACCGTCGCCTATAGCGGCAGTCACGACGTGGTCCTGCAAAAAGTGGCCAATGGGGAATTTCATATCGGCGCACTGGGCCAGCCACCGTATGACCGGGCTTCCGACGAGCTCAAACTCAAGGCTCCCATTATCTACACCACGCCCAAATTTACCAATTACAACTTCTCAACCCGCAAAGGGCTGGGCTCGGAACTTATCGGGCAAATCCATGCCGCGCTGCTCTCCCTGCATGAATCACCCGAAGGCCAAAAAGCTCTCGGCTATCTGAAATCCAAACAGTTCGTGGATGCGGACATGAGTGAATGGATGGGCTACGTGGACTTGATCAAGTCCGGAGTGGACATCGGCGGCTGAAGGTGAATCTTCGCCAAGGGGATGATCCTGGGAACATCCCCTTGGCGATCACTCGTAACACTTCTTTTACGATCAATGACGAAACAAAGCGTCGAGCCGGCCATGAAGCGGGCATTTCACCTCGAGCATGTCGGCATGTCCTTCGGACATGCCGCGGTGTTGCGGGATATTTCCCTGGACATATTCGAAGGAGAACGGCTGGCCGTAATCGGCCCCTCGGGAGCCGGGAAAACAACCTTGTTTCGGTTGCTCAGCGCCGTGCTCAAGCCCACCACCGGACGGATCACGACACTTGGTCGGGACACGAAAGGGTTGCGAGGCAGGTCGTTGCGCAAACTGCGCAGGGAAATCGGCATCCTTTACCAGACAGACAACCTGATCCCGCACTTGCGAGTCGTACACAACGTCCTGATGGGCCGACTCGGGCGGTGGTCCCTGCCACGGGCCTTGCTCTCCTTGATTTGGCCGCAGAATCTGCACCTGGCCAAGGCGGCTTTGACCAGGGTCGAACTCCAGGACAAGCTCTGGGCCATGCCAGGAGAGTTGTCCGGTGGCCAGCAGCAGCGCGTGGCCATGGCTCGTCTGCTGGTGCAGCAGCCCCGGGTGATGCTTGCGGACGAGCCGGTCAGCCAACTGGATATTCGCCTTGGACGGGAGATCATTGAACTACTGAACGGCATTGCCGCTTCGTTGGGTACCACGCTTCTGGTCAACCTGCACACCCTTGAACTGCTGCACGGTCATTTTGAACGGGTCATCGCCTTGCAAGACGGTCGGATTTTCTGGTCCGGCACGCCTGAACAGATATCCGGCGAACTGCTGCGCGAACTCTACGGGGCGGAATATCGAGTGATGCACTTGAACGAGCAGAGCATCGAAACAAAAAAGTGTCCTGGTCCAGCCTGCCCATGAAACCAAGGCAACTTGATCGGTACGGCTCGAAGCGACCTTGGAAGCACTGGGCCGGCATGGTCATCATTCTCGTCCTGGTGGCCGGGGCGTTCACTTCGGCTGAATGGGACTTCTCCTCTCTTCTTGATTCGCAGCAACGCAGCCAAGCCTTCACTCGAATGCTGGCTTGGATCAAAACCTTCTCATCTCCGGATTTCAGCCCGGAATTCCTGAAACACAGCTGGGCTCTGACCCTGCAAACGCTTTCCGCGGCGATCCTGGGCATCTCTTTGGCCGTTGTTCTGGCCTCGTTGCTGGCCATGGGGTCCGCTCGGAACGTAATGGTCGGGGAGGAAAAAGCTCGTGGCTGGATGCGCCATTTTCCCTTGCGCAGTCCAGCAGCCCTGATGTGTTCTCTCTGCCGCCTGACCCAGGACATTCTGCGAGCCGTTCCGGATTTTGTCTGGGCGGTCATCCTGGTGGCGGTCATCGGACTCGGACCGTTGACCGGCGCATTGGCCTTGGCCTTGAACATCACCGGAATTCTGGCCAAGGTTTACAGCGAATTATGGGACAGCGTCGAGGAAAGTTCGTACGAGCAAGTCCGAATCCTCGGAGGAGGCCGCTTGGCGACCCTCTTTTACGGCATCGCCCCCCTGGCGGCGCGCAGCGTGCAAAGTTTCACCTTGATGCGCGCCGAATGCGCCATTCGGAACGCCGCCGTCATCGGCGCGGTGGGCGGGGGCGGACTCGGCGCCGACATCTGGTACCAGATTCAGTTCGGCGCTTGGTCCAAGGTGACGACGCTGCTCTTGTTCACCTTGGCCCTGACCTTGACAGCCGATCTGGCCAGCAACTTCATCCGTCGCCAACTGCGCAGCGACCCGAACCATCCGCGCACGGTGCGGGCAAAATCCACTTTTGGTCAGCTTTCCCGGGCTTATGTCGGTGTGGGTTTTACCCTGCTGGTGGTGTGCTGGTCGGTCTGGTTCATGGGCTGGGGCGACAATGCGCCCCCGGGTCAGCAAAGTCGCAACTACTTGGAACCGGCCATCAAGCTGATTACTTCCGAGTCATGGCAAAACCTGAAATTCTTCGAGCGGATGCTCAATCCGGAACTGGATCTGGAAGCTGTCGGCCTCGGCGACCGGGAAAAGGTCCGTGCCCTGCAAGCAGAAGGAAAGACGGTGGACCTGTTCGCGGAATACCGTTTTCGAGAGTTCTGGAAACCCTCGGCCTGGGTGGCCTGGGAACTGGAACTGCGCAAATGGTTTGTCTGGCGGGTCGTCAAATCTTCCTCGATCCCTCTGGCCATGGCCATTGTCGGGACATTGATGGGGGTGCTTGCGGCCATGGCTCTGACCTACCCCCACTCTTATGCCTTCATGGTGGAATCGTCGCATTTTTCCGGAGAGTCTCCGCCGTGGTGGGTTCGTGTCCAGCGAATGGCGCAGTTGGTCGTGGCCAAAGGCACGGGGCTTATCTCACGCGGCATACCTGACGTGATGTGGGCCTTTCTGTTCATCGCCTTTTTCGGCCCAGGGCTGCTGGCTGGTACCATTGCCATCGCCATTCACAGCATGGGAGTCCTGGTGCGGGTTTTCAGCGAGTCCGTGGACAATATTCCATACAGGCGATTCGAACAGTCCTTCATCGGATCACGCCTGAACTGTTTTGCCTACACAGCGGGGGCCATGTCCTGGCGGGACTGGATGACCTACAGCTTCTTCCAATTTGAGAGCAACGTCCGAACGGCCGTGGTCTTCGGAATTGTCGGCGTCGGCGGACTGGGCTTTTTCTTCACATTCAATTTCGAGTGGTTCCGCTTCGAGCGTGCCGGAACCTATTTGCTGATGATCATCGCCCTGACAATAATTATTGATCGCATCTCCCGAATGATGAACCTGTCCAGGGTCAGCTGCTGACATGATATTTCGCTATTTCGAAAAGACGACAAGACGTTATTGCTATCCAGGGCAGTACAGAACCGGAGAAACAGCCATGATCACAGGTGATCTGCTCTCCATGAAGTCAGCGGGTGAACCAACTTACGGAGCAATGCCGTGACCTATGCTGTGGATATGGCCAACATCTCCAAGTCCTACGGCGAGATAAAAGCCTTGGACGACGTGAGCTTTGCCCTCGGTTCCAACGAGGTGGTCGGCCTGTTGGGGGACAATGGCGCGGGCAAGTCCACGCTGATCAAAATTCTTGCCGGCGTGACCAGGGCGGATGTCGGGACCATGCGCATCAACGGGCAATCCATCAACCCACGCAAGCACACCGTGACCAGGGCCCGCAAGTTGGGCATCGAAACGGTCTTTCAGGACAAGTCCCTGGGCGAGAAGCAACCTCTGTGGAGCAACTTCTTCGTGGGCAGGCACCTGACCAATCGCTGGGGCTTCATCGACGTGGCGGCCGAGATGCGCGTGACCCGGGAAATTCTTGGGAACATTCTCGGGCTCCAGGCCAGCAATCTTCGGCCCGAGACCATAGCCGGAACCCTTTCCGGCGGGGAGCGGCAAGGCGTGGCCATCGGCCGGGCCATGCACTTCAATTCCCGGATCGTCGTGCTGGACGAGCCGACCACGGCCCTGTCCCTGCGCGAGGTCGACAACGTTTTGTCCTTTGTCCGGCACATCAAGCGGGAAGGAAAGGCCTGCGTCTACATATCGCACAACATCAACCAGGTGCATGCCGTGGCGGACAGGTTCGTGATCGTAGACAAAGGGAAGATCGCTCTGGACCTTCCCAAGGACGGAACGACCCTGGAAGAGCTGATCAAGGTCATGATCCGCATTGCCGATGGCGAGGTCCCGACTCGGCCAGGTGGCCATCCATGAAAATTTGCAACGTCAACTGCACCATTTTTCTGATCCTGGGTATCGTCTTGAGCGTCTTCATCCTGCTCAGCCCGGAGACTTTTCTCTCCTCCCGCATCTACCTCTCCTACATGTCCATCATCCCCTTTCCGGCCATCGTGGCCCTCGGGGCGACCTTCGTGATCATCAGCGGGGAAATCGACCTGAGCTTCCCCTCCACCATGGCCCTGGCAGGATTCGTCTTTTCCATGATCTTTGCCAACGGAGGCCATCCCCTCCTGGGCCTCGTCGCGGCCATGGCCGTCGGAGCCCTGATCGGACTGATCAACGGTCTGATCGTCGTCAAAATCGGGGTGCCCTCGATCATCGCCACCATCGGCACCCAGTTCTTCTGGAGCGGTTTCACCATGGTCGTCAGCTCCGGCCTGGCCATCAATATTGTGGCCATTCGGGACACCGTGACCCATACCTTCTTCGTGGGCCGCCTGTTCTGGGGCATCCCGGCCCAGGCGCTTTGGTGCCTGGGATTGGTCGCCGTGTTGTGGCTGGTCCTGAACCGCCATGTCTTCGGCGCGAACGTCAAATTCACCGGGGACAGCGCCCAAACGGCCCGAGCCATGGGCATCAACGTGGGAGCGACGAAAATCGGAGCGTTCATGCTCCTGGGGGCTTTGACCGCCCTGAGCGGGTCCATGGTCTGCATGGAAATGGCCAACTGGTGGCCTACCCAGGGCGAAGGCTATCTGCTGCCGGTCTTTGCCGCGGTCTTTGTGGGCGGAACGTCCGTGTTCGGCGGGACGGGGACCATCGTGGGAACGCTCATCGGGGCGGTGATCATCGGGATGCTCGAGGCGGGCATCATCAGCGCGGGCTTCTCCGGATTCTGGACCCGGATGGCCTACGGGGTGATCGTCGTGGGTTCGGTTTCCATCTATGCATGGA
>SKYX01000422.1 GCA_007127655.1 Desulfonatronum sp. | reverse complement strand
TCACCTGTTCCTCGGCCAGGCCCATGTTGCGCGGCCCGAAGGCCACGTCCTCCCAGACGGACGGGCAGAACAGCTGATCGTCGGATTTCTGGAAGACCAGGGCGATTTCGGGATTGAAGCTCCCGCCAACCACTGGCCGATTATGGACCAGAACTTCGCCGGAGGTGGGCTTGAGGATGCCGCTGATGAGCAGAAACAGCGTGGTTTTTCCCGCGCCGTTGGGGCCGATCAGGCTGAGGCGTTCGCCGGGGGCCACGTGCAGGCGCAGGTTTTGGAGCACGTCCGGGTTGTCGGGGTAGGAGAAGCACAGATCGTTGAGCCGGAAGGCGGATGTCGGGGATGAGGTCACGGTGGGTGGAGCTAGAGGGTTTCCATCAAAAAAAATATTCCGGATGCTGATGCTGCCGGTTTTCAATTCGGAAATGAGTGATTTTTTCTTTTGGCAAGGAAGTCAAGCAATTATGAGGAGGCGTATATCAATACGTTGACGAAATAATTGTGAAGACTGACGCAGCCAAAAGGAAAAAGGGCCGTTTCCGGATGAAAACTAGAGGGTCAGGTCAAGCCTGATCAGAAGTCCGGTCGCGGCGCAGACTCCGGCCAGGGCCAGGAGGTCGGCCGGAGCGGCCTTGAATTCATCACGGGAGACGGGTTGGTGACCGTATCCGCGCAAGCGCATGGCGTTGTACACGCCCTGGGAGCGTTCATATCCGCGCAGGATCAGGCTGCCCGTCAACTAGGCCAGGGTGGACAGGTTGCGCCAGGGCCATCTCTGCTCCACATGGCCGCGCAGACGCATGGAAATCCGCATCCGACGCAGATCCGCGGAGAGCACCTCCAGATAGCGAATCACCAGCAGGGCCATGTCGGCCATGACGTAGGGCAATCCCAGGGCCTGCATGGCCTTGATGGTCCGGAGCAGGGGCGTGGGTACCCAGTAAGACCGCCGCCAGAGTGGCGATGCAGAAAAAGCGGGTGGCCACGAGCATCGCGGCCTGGAGCCCTTCCCTGGTGACGGTCAGACCGCCCCATTCCACGACGGGAGTGAATCCACTGATGAGCGACAGAAGGACGATCAGGCCCAGAATGACCACCAAAGGGTAGCGCAGCCGCCGAAGCAGAATGTCGAGGGGATAGCGGGACACGGCGACCACGTTCAGGGTCAGGACGATTATCACCGGCAGGACGCGGAGATTGGAGACAAAGGAAAAGGTGAAGGCCAGCAGGAGCAGGCCGATCAGCTTCAGTCGGGGATCCCAGCGATGCACGAAGGGGGAATCCGGCGAGACGGAAATGGAGGGGGTGATCAGACGCCGTCCATAATTACCGGGTGGACCCGCAGCAGGAATCCGGCCAGGAGGCCGGTGAGCAGGCCTTCCAGGACGGCCAGGAGAACGTGGGTCATGCCCCCACCAGGGCCAGGATGGCCGAAATGTTCCGCCGCGGCGCTGAGATGGGCTGGGAGGCTGGTGAGCAGGATCAGGGCGAACAGCAGTACGGAGAGCGTGATGCCCGAAAAGCCCGCCAAAAAGCCGAATACGGTGGTCCGTCTGGGAGACGGCGGGCAGAAGACGCCTGAAACACGCCTGCCGCGGCCAAGGCCGGCAGGCCGAGGATAACGCCGTTGACGCCCAGGGTGGTCAACCCGCTTTGACCGAACATCACGGCCTGGAGGAACAATCCGATCAGGATGGCCGGAAAGGCGAACACACCCAGCAGTGCGCCCAACAGCCCGTTGAGCACCAGATGGACGCTGGCCGGGGGTATGGGGATATGGATCAAGGAGGCCACGAAAAACGCGGCCGTGAGCAGGGCGGCCTTGGGAATGTCGGCCCAGGGATCCTCGCGTTTGTTGGTGGCCCGGATGCACAGCCAGCAAATGGAGATGGACGCGGCATAGCCGCCGAGGGTTATGGGCAAGGGCAGGATTCCGTCGGGGATGTGCATCAGTTCGGTCGTCCTTCAGTTCAATCGAATATGGTTTTGTCGTCGTCGCAAGGATGAGTCGATGAATTTGCCAATCAATTCGGAAATGTTCGTGTCACATGCGCGTTTAGTGATACTATTTTTTTGCAATGGCGCTTTTCTGTCTCCTGAATGATATTTTGACATTCCGTCTAAATCGGTTAAAAAGTGGAATATGTCGCAGTCTGCACCAAGCAGGAAACGCTTTGGTACATTTTCAGCCCAGGAGGCTTGTATGACCCATCCCAAGAACATCACCGACATCGCCGCGCTGTCCGGACTGTCCCCGGAAGAGCGGGAACGCCTGCGTCCGGTTATGGATAAGTTCGATTTTCTGTCCAACGAATATTATTTATCGCTCATTGACTGGACCGATCCGGATGACCCAATCCGCAAGGTCATCGTGCCCTGCGTCGAGGAACTGGAAGAGTGGGGGCACTTGGACCCGTCCAACGAGAGCAAGTACTCCGTCATGCAGGGTGTGCAGCACAAGTACGAGAGCACGGCGGTGTTTCTGGCCAGCGACACCTGCGGCGGATACTGTCGATTCTGTTTCCGCAAACGGCTGTTCATCCATCCGGAGCAACGCGAATTCCTGACAGACGTGGACGCTGCCCTGGACTACGTGCGCGACCACCCGGAAATCAATAACGTCCTGATCACCGGCGGGGACGGCCTGATGCTGCCCACGGCCCGGTTGGAGCGGATCGTTTCCGGACTGCGCGGAATCGACCACGTCCGGATCATCCGCGTGGGCACCAAGCTGATGGCCTACAATCCGTATAGGGTGCTGAACGATCCGGACCTGATTCGGCTCGTGGAGCGGTACAGCCTGCCGGATCGGCGGATGTACTTCATGCTCCATTTCAATCATCCCCGGGAGATCACCGGGCAAAGTATCGCTGCCTGCGACATGCTGCTCAGAGCCGGTGCCGTGCTCTGCAACCAGACCCCCATGCTGCGCGGGGTAAACGACGCCCCCGAGGTCCTGGGCGAACTGTTCAACAAGCTCTCTTATATCGGCGTGCCGCCCTACTACGTGTTTCTTTGTCGGCCCACGGTGGGCAACCTGCCCTTTGCCGTGCCCGTGGAGCAGGCGCACAACATCTTCCTGGGGGCCAAAAGCATATGTTCCGGTTTGGCCAAACGGCCCCGGCTGACCATGTCCCACGCCACGGGCAAGATCGAGGTCCTGGCCTCCACCTCGGATCAAATGATCTTCCGCTACCACCGGGCCGCGACCCCGGAGCAGAGCGCGGAGGTGGTCATCTGCAAAAAGAACCCCGAAGCCTACTGGTTCGACGATTATCAGGAGATCATGGAGGTGGTCAGCCTGGGGGACGGGTAGTAGGGGCACGGCGCGCCGTGCCCCTACGCGAACAGAGGCGGGCAAGAAGGGATCAGAGAAAATAGTCGAAATCGTGTTCGCGTTTCATGGTGCGTTTCAGGGTCAGGATGCGGGCCGGGAGGGTGTGCGGGTTGAGTTCCAGGACGGGGTGCCGGTTTTGCCAGATGAATCGTTCGCCGCTGAGTTCGTCCTGGAGCAGAAAGGGGCGGCCTTCGGTCAGGCCCAGCTCTTCCAGGGGCAGGTCCAGTCGTCCGGTTTGGGGCTGGAATGGGTCCAGGACCACCGCGATGAGCAGGGTGTCCGCACCGTCGTCCGTGGTTTTGAGGTAGCAGATGATGTTGTCGTTGGTTACCGGGACGAAGCGTAGATTGTCCGTAAGATGCAGGGCCGGATGGTCGCGACGGATCCGATTGACCCGGGCAATCAGTTCCTTGAGGTTGCCGGGTTGGTCCCAGTTCCAGCGGCGGCACTCGAATTTTTCCGAGTCCAGGTACTCCTCCTTGCCGGGCAGGGCGTCGGCCACGCAAAGTTCGAAAGCCGGGCCGTAAATACCGTAGCTGCTGGAAAGGGTCGCGGCCAGGATCAGGCGGATTATGAAAGCCGGGCGGCCGCCATATTGGAGGTATTCCGGCAGGATATCCGGGGTGTTGGGCCAGAAATTGGGGCGGAAGCAGTCCCGTAGTTCGGTGCGGGTCAGTTCGGTCATGTATTCGGTCAGCTCGGTCTTGGTGTTGCGCCAGGTAAAGTAGGTGTAGGACTGGGAAAAGCCCAGCTTGCCCAGCCTGGCCATGATCTTGGGCCGGGTGAAGGCCTCGGCCAGGAAGATCACGTCCGGGTGATCGGCGCGGATGGTCGTGATCAGCCAGTGCCAGAAGGCAAAGGGCTTGGTGTGCGGGTTGTCCACCCGGAAGATCAGGACGCCCTTGTCGATCCAGAACCGGACCACATCCGCCAGTTCCCGCCACAGGGCCTCCCAGTCCGTTGTTTCGAAGTGAAAGGGCAGCACGTCCTGGTACTTTTTGGGAGGATTTTCGGCATACTGGACCGTTCCGTCCGGCCTCCACAGGAACCAGTCCGGATGCTCCCGGACATACGGATGGTCCGGGGCGCACTGAAAGGCCAGGTCCAGGGCGATTTCCAGGCCGTGGGCCCGGGCCTGGGCCGTGAGTTCGGCGAAGTCGTCCCAGGACCCCAGTTCCGGATGCAGGGCCGTGTGCCCGCCTTCCTCCGCGCCGATGGCCCAGGGAGAGCCGGGTTCGCCGGGCTTGGCCGTGACGGCGTTGTTCTTGCCCTTGCGATGGGCCCGGCCAATGGGGTGGATCGGCGGAAAGTAGAGCACGTCGAAGCCCATCCGGGAAATCTCCGGCAGCAGGCGGATCACGTCGCGCAGGGTTCCGTGTCGCCCCGGTTCAGGAGACCATGAGCGGGGAAACAGTTCGTACCAGGTGCTGTACAGAGCTCGCTTCCGCTCCACGTGCAGATTGAGAATCCGAGGGTAGCGAGTGATCAGCTCCTGGTCCGGAAGGGCGTTGACGGCTTGGAGCAGGGCAGGGTGTTCCAGTTGGGCCAGGGCGGCTTGCGGGTGGGGTGGGGCGGATTTCAGCGCTTCCGCTACCGTTCGTAGAAGGTCTTCCAGGTCCGGGCGTCCGGCTTCTTTGGCCCGAGCGGCGATGGTCCGCAAGAGGGCCGCGGCGGAGAGCAGGTCCACGGAAATGTCCTGGCCCGCGTCCAGTTTCCTGTGCATGCCGTGGACCAGGGTGCCATAGTGGTCGATCCAGGCTTCCAAGGCGTACTCGTACTCCCCGGTACGTTCCGGCGTGACCCGGGCTTCCCAGAGGTCGTTGGGCAGGGACCGCATGGGATGGAGGGTCCACTGATCAGCTTGATTTGTGCCACGAGGCCGGAAGAGCAGCCGGGCCTGGATCTGGTCGTGGCCGTCGGTGAAGATGTCCGCCCGGACCACGAACTCTTCGCCAACCACCCGTTTGGCGGCGAACTGTCCGTCTTCAATCTCCGGACGGACCTGCTCGATGATCACGCGGTGGCGTCCGTTGGATGGATGCATGGCGACTCCTAGAGTTGAACTGTTTTGACGAGAGAAATGGTTCAGAGATGGTTGAGAATTTGATGACGTTTGACGAATTGACCGCCCGTTTCACGCAGGACGCGGAGGCAGTCAAGAAGAAATTTTCACCTTGCGCCGGAAAGATGCGCAAGGCAAAAGGCTCACCGCATTACGGCGATTTCCAGTTCCTCCAATAAGGGAGGACAAGGTTTATGGAAAGCAGCTTGTTCCCTGCTTTACCAAAATTTTTTACTTGGCGATCCAGGTGCCTTGAGCGAAGCGGGTTTTTTGGTTTCTCAATGGAACGTAATACGCTCCCATGAGGCGTCGGTCAGATCGACGATGTGCAGGCAGCCGTGAAAGAGGGGCGGATGACCACTGGCCAAGGCCACGGCTTCTCGGCATTGCAGGGAGGCGATCAGCCAGACACAGGGGGCCAGGGTGCCCAGGGGAACCTCCGCGCCTTCGGTCCGGTCGTTCTGGCCCAGTACGCCCTGAAAAATGCCCGCATCCGGGTCTCCAGGAAGCTGGGTGGTGATGAAGCCGGTCCAGCCGGCAACCGCGGCGCTGATCATCGGCAGGCCGGCTTCGGCCGCGGCCTGGCGCAGGGCCAGCTTGGTGGGCAGGTCCCCCAGGGCGTCCAGGACGATGTCCGCGCCCTGGATGAAGTCCGGCATATCTTTGGGGCCGACGACGGCTTGCCAGGTGGAGAGGTCCACTTCCGAGTTCACGGTCTGGACTCGCTCCAGCGCCGCCTCGGCCTTTGGCCGGCCGATGGTCGACTCCAGGCAGAACAATTGACGGTTGAGATTGCTGGCCTCGAACACGTCGCCGTCCGCGGCCCGAATCCATCCCTTGCCCTTGCGGCCGAAGCCCATCCGGGCCAGCATTTCCAAAAGGGTTCCTCCCAGCCCCCCAAGACCCAACTGGCAGATCCGGGCCGTGTGCAGCCGCTGTTGATCCGCCTCGGAAAGGGTGGAGAAGTTTCGGATATAGCGTTGGTCAAAGGATGCGGACATGGCCTCAACCACCTCCAACCGCTGGAAAGAGACCGACCCGGTCGCCCTCCTGCAGTTCGTATTCCGGGCCGACGATCACGCCGTTGGCGAAAGAAATCTTAATCTCGGCTTCTGGAATGCCCAGAAAGGCGATCAGGTCCCGGAGCATGGGCTTTGGTCCGAGATGGAATTCGCTTTCCTTGGGCTGAAACTTGGCCAGGGTGGCATAGCATTTGACTTCGAGCAGCATGGGAGATCCTTGGTTGATGATGAACGAGGGCCCGTCGAAGTGGGCTTGGGGCCGCGCCATTGTTTCTTTCACGAGGTCCTTCTCATGTTTTTCTCCGCAACACGATAAAAAATGTAAAGAAGCCGGGGCGGATGGTCAACTGGAAGTGGTGAAGGAACGGAGGCACGCGGCATGTAAAAGAACCTTTTGACATCCGTGGGGCAACAACCTAAATTTCGCCTCTTTTGCCCGTCCTATATCATTTCGAGGTACAATCACCATGCATCAGTTTGTTTTGGATAGCGATGCTCTGGCCCTGGCGCTGGAGATCGCGGCGTCGGACTTCGTCCCGGGCGAAGACCGGGAGCGTACGGCCATGGCTTCTTTGCTCGCCATGGCCAGGGAAGAGACACTCGGGCTGTGGGTTCATCCGCATACAGTGTCCGACCGCCTGACCCGAAGGCGACGAGAGCTCGCCCTGGAAGGTATCTTTCCGACGAAAGAGAAGGAATCCGTCTCGGAGTTGGCGGGTGGGATGGCCGCCCTGCTGGAGACCGTCCGCCTGCTGCCCGCTCCGGGCGTGCAGTTGTTGCAGGTTTTGCATCAGGAAACCGGGGATCCGTTGCTGGACCTGACCCTTCTCGCTGCTGAAGAGTACCTTGAAAGTTTCGTGCTTGTCTCGCGTCTGGCCGAAGACTCGTCGATCCGACGGCTCACCCCGGAAGCCTGCGCGCGCCTGGTGGCCGAGGAGTTGGAATCCGAATCGTCCGAAAACGGGGCGACCCCCGTGCCCCCCGCACCCTTTGTCGATTTGAAGGCCCAGCAGATGAGCATCTACCCGGTCCTGGAAGCGAACATCTTCCAGGTCGTGAAAAGCTGCAAGTTCATTCTCGGGCCGGAAGTGGAGGCGTTGGAAAAGCGTCTGGCCGATTACACCGGAACACGGCACGTGATATCCTGCTCCTCCGGCACTGAAGCCCTGGCTCTAGCCTTGATGACCTTCGACATCGGACCCGGAGACGCGGTCTTCACCACGCCGTTCAGTTTCATCGCCACGGCCGAAGTGATCAGCCTGCGGGGGGCCACGCCGATATTCGTGGACATTGATCCCCGGACCTTCAATCTGGACCCGGAGAAGCTGGACGCGGCCGTGACTGCCCTGGTTTCCAGTCAAGGTGGACCATCGTTGCCTGACCAGACCAAGGGGCTGAGGCCTCGGGCCGTGATCACCGTGGACCTGTTCGGGCTGCCCGCAGACCACGTCCGTATTCGCGAGGTCGCGGCCAAGCACGGCTTGCGGGTCATTGAGGACGCGGCTCAGTCCTTTGGCGGGATGGAGCAGGGCCGACGGGCCTGTGCTTTGGGCGATATTGGCTGCACCTCGTTTTTCCCGGCCAAGCCTCTGGGCGGGTATGGAGAAGGCGGGGCCTGTTTCACCGACGACCCGGAATTGGCCGAGCGGATGCGGTCCATCCGGGTTCACGGCCAGGGCACGTCGCGCTATGAACATGCCCGGCTGGGCACCAATGCCCGTTTGGACAGCCTGCAAGCCGCCGTATTGCTGGCCAAGATGGACGTTTTCCCCCTGGAACTGGAACGGCGCGAAGCCCTGGCCGCCACCTATTCCCGGCTTCTGGAGCCCTGCGCCCTGACACCGCCGTACATTCCCGAAGGGTTCGGCTCGGGCTGGGCCCAGTATTCCCTGCTGGCCCGGGACGAGGCCCACCGGGACGCCTGCCGGCAATCCTTGGCGGACGCCGGGATTCCCAGCGTGATCTACTACCCCATTCCCCTGCATTTGCAACGCGTTTTTCAGCCGTTGGGCTACACGACGGGCGATCTGCCGGTCTGCGAGGCCACGTCGCGACGCATTTTCAGCCTGCCCATGCATCCTTATCTGTCCAGCCGAACCCAGGAGCGGATCGCCCGGATTCTGTGCGATATCGCTCCGAGGTAAGTGGCCGCCGTGGCACATCACGAAAATGAGAACACCATGAACGATTCCCAACCACTCAAAGTCGGCCTGATCGGGGTCGGCAAGATGGGCTGCAACCATTTACGGGTGCTGTCCTACATGAAGCCGGTACAGGTGGTCTTTATTCACGACCGCAACCGGGATAAAGAGGCCAAGCTGGCCGAGGAATACGGCACAAGGCCGTCCGATGACCTGGAAAAGGATTTGGCCCAGGTCGACGCCGTGGTCCTGGCCACGCCGACCTCCACCCACCTGGAGTACATCGAGCTGGCCAGCCGGTTCGTAACCAACATGTTCGTGGAAAAGCCACTCACGGACAGCCTGGAGACCACCCGGGCCGCGGCCAGGCTGGCCCGGGACAAGGGCCTGCGCATCCAGGTGGGGTTCATCGAACGCTTCAACCCCGTGGTTACGGAGTTGGTCAAGATCGTCGGTCGTTCCACGAACGTGGTCAACATGGACCTGACCCGCACGGACAAGGTTCCGGACCGCAATCTGGACGTGGATGTGGTCCTGGACCTGATGGTCCATGATCTGGACCTGGCCCTGCACCTGCGTGGCCCAGTGGAGCGGATTCAGGCTTTCGGACACGCCCAGGACGGGCTGACCGCCCTGGCCCATGCCGTTTTGGTCCACAGCAACGGAACTATTTCCCGGATCATGGCCAGCAAGATCACCGAAAAACGGATTCGTCAGATCGCCGTGACCTGTCCGGAAATGTACGTGGAAGCGGACCTGCTGCAGAAGGAATTGGTCCTGCACCGCAAGACCGTGGCTCAGCGCTACGCGGATTTGTCCTTGGCCTCGGTGCGCGAGGCTGTGTTCGTTCCCCATGAGGAGGCTTTGCTGGGGCAGTTGCTGGCCTTCGCCGGATACTGCCGGGGCCGGGACTGCGCCGTCCCCGCCGCCGTGCCCACGGTGGAGGCGGCGGTGGCCTCCATGGAACTGGCCGAGGTGATCCGCAAAAGCATCACGGAAAACGCCACCACACCCGTCCCGTTTCAGCCCATCGGATTCTGAGCATGGCCGCGCCTCGGGTTTGGCTGAGCGCCTGCGAACCGTCCGGGGACCTGCACGCCGGGTTATTGGCAGGGGCGCTGCGGGAGCTGCACCAAGAAATCCAGCTTTCCGGCATGGGCGGCTTGGCCATGGAAGAACAACGGGTCGACCTGCGACTGCGCATGGAAGGGCTTTCGGTCATGGGCGTCTCCGAGGTGTTCGCCTATCTGCCCCGGGTGTTTGGGATGTGGCGGACCATTCGCAAAGAGCTGGCTGCATGGCGACCCGACGCCGTGGTCCTGGTGGATTCGCCGGACTTTCACTTCCGGGTGGCCCGGATGGCTTCCTCTCTGGGCATCCCGGTCTTCTACTACATCAGCCCTCAGGTCTGGGCTTGGCGACAAGGCCGGGTCGAGTTCCTGAAGCGGCACGTGCGGCGGGTGTTCTGTATCCTGCCCTTTGAGCCGGAGTTTTATCGCTCTCGGGGGATGGACGCGGAGTTTGTCGGCCATCCTCTGGTCGGTGAATTGTCGCGCCCCGAAATTCTGTCCATCGCCCCAAAGCCAAACCGGATCGGCATTCTGCCTGGCAGCCGCAAAGCGGAAATCCAGCGGATGATGCCGGTCTTTGCCCTGGCGGCTCAGGAATTGCTCAGGGAGAACCCGGACCTTGAGTTTTGCGTGGTCAAGGCTCCCAGCGTCGGCGAGGATCTGATTCGCGAGCACTGCCCGGATCAACTTCCCCTGCGCTTTATTGAAGCCAAGGATCGCTACGCGGCCATGCGTTCCTGCGCCCTGATCCTGGCCACCTCCGGAACCGCAACTCTGGAATGCGCCCTGCTCCAGGTGCCGACCATCGTGGCCTATCGCTTCTCCCAGCTCAGCTTCCTGGTCGGCGTACGGCTGGTCAGGGTGCCGGCCATCAGCTTGGCCAATCTCGTACTCCGTCGAGCGGTGCTCCCGGAGTTCATCCAGAATCAAGCCCGACCCGAGACCATCGCGGCCCAGGCCCGAGAATGGCTCGCTCGTCCGGAACGGATGGATCGTATCCGCCAGGAGTTGGTCCGGTTGCCGGATCTTCTGACCTGTTCCCTCGGTTCCTTCGACGAGCCTCGGGAAACCCCCGCTCAACGCACCGCCGCGATGATCCTTGACGATCTCTCGGTTCGCGGCTGATTCTCGGTTTTGGTCGGCCCATCAGTGAAAGAGCTGCGGCGAAGCCATTTCTTGGCGCTTTACATCAGCGACGATTCCAGAGTAACTTTTTTCTCTCTTTCGCGTCTTCGTTACTTCCAGACGAGGCGTGACCAGTTTCCGTCTCTTCAACCTCAATGCAGGAGAACAGCGAGATGATACGATTAGTGAAAATCATGGCGGTCGGTTTGGCCTTGGCGTGTTTCACCATGCTCGGCCAAGCTCAGGTCCAGGCCCAGGGTCAAGTTCCGGTGAAGATCCTTTCCGATCAGATGGATTATGTTCAGGAGAACAATACCGTCATTTTTCGCGGCAATGTTCATGTGGACCGTGAAGACTTCCAGATTTGGAGCGACAAGCTGACGGTGTTTATGGAATCTTCCGGGCAGCAGGGCCAAGCATCCTTGGGCCCGGACGGCTCCCAGGATATCGAGAAGCTGCTTGCCGAAGGCTCCGTGCGCATTGAGCGTGACAAGCAGGTGGGTACCAGCGAAAAGGCCACGTATTGGACCAAACGCGGCGTCGTGGTCATGGAAGGCAACCCCGTGCTCAAGGACGGCGAAAGCTCCATCAGCGGCCAGGTGATCACGTATCACCTGGAAGACAATCGCGGAGTGGTGGAGGGCGGTGAGAGCCAGAGGGTTCAAGCCATTTTCATG
>SKYX01000239.1 GCA_007127655.1 Desulfonatronum sp. | reverse complement strand
GAATTGCCGACCTGCCCGTTCAGGTCCGGACACACCGGACGAACCAGGGCAAGGGCGCGGCCATTCGAACCGCGGCCGAGGCGGCTGCCGCCTTCGGCGCGACGCACATCGTGACCATCGACGCGGACGGCCAGCACGATCCCGGCGACATGGCCAGCTTTTTCGACGCCGTCCGGGCTCACCCCCTGGCCGTCATTGTGGGGGCACGGGATTTCACCACAGCCAACGTGCCCCGAGCTTCCCGGTTTGGGCGCTGGTTCTCCAATTTCTGGCTGCGCGTCCAGACCGGCCGCAAGCTCTTGGACACGCAAAGCGGTTTTCGGGCCTACCCCGTAGCCCTGTTCGATCACCTGAAGCTCACTGAAAACCACTACTCCTTCGAAGTGGAAGTGCTGGTCCGCTCGGCCTGGGCCGGGCTGGATCTGCTGGACGTGCCGGTGCGGGTCCACTATCCCCCGGCTGAACAGCGGGTTTCCCACTTTCGGGCATTCATGGACAATGTCCGGATATCCTGGCTGAATACCCGGCTGACCCTGCGCTCCATGCTGCCCTGGCCCCATCGCCGGATCATCGAGCGGCCCCAGGGAAGTGCGGCCATCAGTATTCTTCGGCCGATCCAGTCCCTGAAGATCCTGCTTCGCGAAGCGATCACGCCGGGCGGCCTGGCCAAGGCCGCCTTCCTGGGCGTGTTCTTGGGGACATTGCCCCTGGTGGGCATCCATACCATGGCCATCCTGTTCACGGCCGGGTATCTGGGCCAGAACCGGGTTATGGCCGTGGCCGCCAGCCAGTTGTGCATGCCACCGCTGGTGCCGGCGTTGTGCATCGAAGTCGGCCATTATCTGCGCCACGGCTCATGGCTGACGGAATTCACCATCCAGACCCTGGGGCATCAGGCCCCGGCCCGACTTTGGGAATGGGTGCTCGGCTCCCTGGTACTGGCTCCGGTCCTGGCTTTCCTGGTGGCAGGGGCCACGTTCACCACGGCCCACCTGGTGCGCCTTTCCATCCGACGAAACACCTCCAAACGCGACACATAATGACCAGCCCCGCATCTGCATCCGCATCCTCATCTGCATCTTCGTCCGCCTCTTCCGTCGGCTCTTCTGCCTGGTCCAGCCGGAGCATCGCCGCCAGATGGCAGCACCAGTTCTTCTATCTGGCCATTCGCCTGGGCGGACGTCGCCTGGCCTATGCCTGGACCTATCCGGTGGTTGCGTATTACCTGCTTTTTCGGCCCCGAATTCGATCCAGGACCCGGCACTACCTCCGTCGCCGTTTCCCGACCCACACCGGCTTCCAGGCCTTTACGGACAGTTTCCGGCTCAGCCTTTCCTTTGCCCAGGCCCTGGTGGACCGGGCCAGGGCGGGAATTCTTGGACCGGATAGCATGGCCGTTCGTTTCAGCGGGTTTCAAACACTTCGAGAGTTGCTGGACCAGGGGCGGGGACTGATTCTGATGGGCGCCCACGTGGGCTGCTGGCAGGCGGCCATGTCCGGCCTAAACAGGCTTCAGGTCCCGACGCACCTGCTCATGCAGCGGGATCAGGGCGACGTGGACCGGCACTACCATGAACATAAGGGACTGGAATCGCCGTACAGGATCATCGACCCCAACGGCTTTCTCGGCGGGGCCGTGGAAATCGTCCAGGCTCTGGGGCGTGGGGAAATCGTCAGCGTCATGGGCGACCGGATCTTCGGTCACGACCAGAATCACCTGACGCTGCCGTTTCTGGGCGAATCGGCCGCCTTTCCGATGGGAGCCTACAAAATCGCCGCCACCACCGGGGCACCGGTGGCCGTGCTCTTCTCACGCAAGACAGCACCCGACGCCTATGCCCTGGATCTGGCCCGGGTGATCCGGGTCCCTAGAATCCGGGACCGCCGGTTGGAGGCCCTGCGGCCATTCGCCCTGGAGTTCGTGGAATCCCTCGAAGTGTATGTCCAGGGCCATCCCTACCAATTCTACAACTTCCACGATATGTGGAGTACGCCCGATAAGAAATGAGACGCTGTCGGAAAGAGTTGGCTGATTTTTGAAACGAACCAACCATTGTCTGAACTGTTTTAAATGATTCAATGATTGCATGATCAGGATGGTTCATCTTGTCTGGAAAATTCGGTGACACATTTTATTCCCCTGAAAATTCTTCGCAAATGTAGGGGCGGCCCTCGCGGCTGCCCTGGGTGGGCGAGGCAACGAGGAGCAACGACGAACAAACGAACAACCGTGCCGCTATGTTGATATGAGCGCAGGGCAGGCGCAAGGCCTGCCCCTGCAAGACGCGATTATGCCCACGAGCATGGAAAAAGATGCCAATGTGTCAATCAGAACTGAACCTTCCCTGCATGATCTCGTCACGAAGAGGGCTTGCGATCTACGGCATTCCAATCACAGCCTTCACATAATCATTTAATCATAGTTCAAGACAACAAAAGGACAACACGATGACCTTCAAGGAAAAAGTCAAGCAAACCCTGATCGAGGAACTGAACATGGAGGACGTCTCCCCCGAGGATATCGACGACGACGCTCCGCTCTTCGGCGAGGGGCTGGGGCTGGACTCCCTGGATGCGGTGGAGTTGGTGGTGATCATCCAGAAGCACTTCGGCGTGGTCATCGCGGATATGGAACAAGGGCGGACGGCCTTTCAATCCGTTAACGCGCTGTGTGACTTCATTCAGGAGCACAATCCCCAGTGAGCGCCATGATCCCGAAGCATGCCGAAACCAGCGCCCTCGTCCCGGTATCCGTGACCGGGATGGGCTGCATCTGCGCTGCCGGTTTGAGCCTGGAGCAATGCATGGAAAGCATCTTTTCCGGCCAGCGTGCCCCGGCTCCGCCCCGACGATTTCAGAGCAGCCATCCCACGGTGTATCCCGTCTTCGAGGTTCCCGAAGCGTTTTTCGCCGAGAATCAGGACTCCCACCGGACCTTGACCGTGCGCTTCGCCCTGCACGCGGCCCGCGAAGCCCTTTGCCAGGCAGGGCTCTCCGCGGATCGGTACCGAAATTTGCGCATCGGGGTGTGCATCGGCACCACCGT
>SKYX01000329.1 GCA_007127655.1 Desulfonatronum sp. | reverse complement strand
TCCCAAACACCAAGAAGCTGCCCTTGATCATTCCGATTATCGTCTACCACGGCAAACCCAAGGGCAAAGCCATCCGCCTGGTTGACCTCATCGACCTGCCCCACCCCGACCTGGCCTGCTACGTCCCAACCTTCGACACAGCTTTCTACGACTTCTCACCCGCCGCTGAGGAAGCCATCAAGGGCGACATACGCCTCCAGCTGATACTGCTCTGCCTCAGAGCCAAAAACATCCCGCAATCACAAGAAATATTCATCCAGATTCTGCTTCTCCTGGCATTAATGCCCGATGACACCACCGCCATGCACTGGATTCAAAAGATTTTCCGCTACCTCTCCCAGGTCATGGACATCGAGCGTGGCGTAGTGCATGATCTTGTCCAAGAATACGTTCCCCGAGACAAGGAGGGAAAGATTATGACGATAGCTGAACAATGGAAACAAGATGGCCGCGTTGAAGGTCTTAGCGAAGGCGAAGTCTTAGGCCGCCAAGTCATGCTCCAACGCCAGCTCAACAAACGCTTTGGCCAAAACATCCTGGACTTTCAAACCCAGGAGCAACTCCGCAAAGCCACACCCGAACAACTCGACCTCTGGGCCGAGCGAATCCTGGACGCCAAGAACGTGGACGAGGTTTTCCGGGACAACTGAAGCCAGTCGACCGAAAAAAGCACGTTTTGAAGGGGAAGTCATTGTGCTTCCCCTTTTTTAATGGCGAAATGGGGTCAAGTCTGCACTTGGCTCGTAAGGACTTGAAACACCTATGGTAAGTTACGGAATCAGAGTTATCCCGGTTCAGTGGAGGGGATTGATGAGGCTGCTGGCTGGTGCTGACGACGGGCAGGCTTGCACGGGCGGCTTCGGAATCATTCTTAACCGCCCCCCCGGCACTCACGACGATGATGAAAGCCACCTCATCAGGCATCCTGCGGTTTGGTCTGCACCTTCCAAGCAGCGTTACTGATGGAATGGCCAAAAACTGCCCCTGCGGCCATGAGCACCCAGTCCGTGATATCCGGGTAACGCTGAGGGAGAAACACCTGGCCAGCTTCGATCAGGCCGGCCAGCAGGCAGGCGATAGTGAAAAACAGCAGGGTCACGGCCCGTGCGCTCTCTCCGTGGAAATGCCGGGTCACAAAGCTGGAAAAGATCACGCCCAAGGGGATGAAGTAGGCGAGTATCTCCAGAATATTGACCGCTGAGAGCAGATACGGCTTTCCAATATAGGCATGCAGCGGGATGAGCGCAATGTCGTTGACCCGCTGACTAAGAAAGGCCCTGTCGAACTGGAAGGTGAACGGCGACCAGAAGGCGCGGATTGTCAGGCCGAACCAGGCCAGGAACAGGGCGGCGCCCAGAACAGAGTTGCCCCTGGATACGCATCCCGGCTCGAAAGCATGCTCCCTTTGGCCCTTTTTCCCGATCAATCCGCCGATTAGTGCGCCAGACGCACCAAGAAAAATACTGGTCACGTCCGTGGTCCGGCTAAGGACAAAGATCTGCACGAATTCCAGAACCGCGACCCCCGAGGCAGCTGTCATCACGGCCGCGGCCCATGACCACCCCTTGACCCTGACCAGGAACCACCCCACCGGCATCCAGGCCAGCACCGCGGGCAAATTGGCGATGATCGCCGATGGGGACGACCAGGTGCTGAACGGGACGAGAATGATCCTGCCGTCTTCCAGCTGACGATACAGCGTTCCCAGTCGCGCCGACAGGTCCAGGGGCAGGGTGTGCAACAGCAGGATGGCGCCCAGGTAGCACCAGAGCAGGAAGGTCCCGGTCTGCATGCCGCCGTCTTCGAACAACAGGGCCCGGAGCATGGACCTGGAATACGGTCCGATCATCAGCCAAACAGCCACGCCCACGGCCCCTCCCAATGTCTGGGCCATGATGTCGCTAAGCAGGGTCATCCTGCCAGGAAAATAGAGCTGCAGGAATTCGGCCGTCGATGCCAGGAGCGTACAGTAGGCCAGGGCCGCGGGGAGCAGGAACAGAGCGTAAACCAGACCTTTCCGTGTGTGGAAGGCGGCAAGAAACAAAAACGGGCCTGGAATCCCGATCAGCACGTTGGCCAGCAGATTGGCGTTGGAATACAGCTGCGGCGGCAAGGACAGAACGTCTTGAAACCCTGCCCAGGCCACCGAAAATGGAATGTATTCAAATCGGAATGGCACCAGACTTCCGTAGATTATGAAGCAGGCGTGGGCAAACAGGAGGAAGAGGAAAAGTCGTTTGATGCTGGTTTCAGGGTCCATGGCGTGAGGCATCATTCCAGGTTGCCCAATGAGGTGGAATTTGGCAGAGATTTTTTGGCATGGAATGGTTGAAGAAGCAAGGCTGTAGAATGGGTGAGGAGGAAGCATGTCCAGTCATGGTGGGCGGTACAGTTGCTGGGGGGCGTGGGCCGCCTGGCTGTTCTTTTCAGGGGGTCTGTTCTTTTGTTCACCGGTGCTGTGCGCGGCTGATTATCAGGATAAGCTCTGCCCCTCCCGGGTCCTGGTCCTGTACAATGCGGACTGGCGCTCCAGGCACCCGTTGATCGAGACGGGGCAGGACTCCCTGGCCGTGGCCGAGCATTATGTGCGCATGCGCACGGACCCGGCTTCCGGGGAAAAGCCGTATCTGCTGGGCTTAAGCTGCAAGCGCTTTCTGGAGAGCCTTCTGGCCGGTGATCACCTGGAGGAAAAAAGCAGCGACAACAGTTGCGGGGTCGTGTACCAGCCGCCCGGCGCAGGAAGGCCGGCATCAGCCTGCGAGATGCGCGACAGCCGGCTGGTGGAGGTGATCCTGCCCGGCACAGAAGTACCTTGGGATGTAAGCACGTTGCGGGTGTGGCTGGAGCAGGCAAGCGGAGAAGGGCGGACCGAAGTTTTGCTGGTGGAAGGGGGGCAAAGTCTGTATCCCGGCCAGGTCCAGGTCCAGGAACAGGAACAGGGAGACTGGCATGTCCGGACCCATGGCCGGGTGTTTCTCGCCGGCCGGTTCACGGCCAGGGCCCAGTGCCGGGATACACAGGGCGAACTGCATGAGTGGAGCGCCGAGTATCACGACT
>SKYX01000167.1 GCA_007127655.1 Desulfonatronum sp. | reverse complement strand
CACCCGCTTCACAATCACTTTCCCCAGATCCCTCTGAGCACGACCAGAAAACGTCCCCCCTCGCCTCCGCAACCTCTACCCGGGAGATACTCCTATCTCCCGGGATTTTTCCTCGGTATAAATAAGCGATTTCCCTACAGACGCAGATCAGGGAAAAGCTACACTCCATCCTGAAAGCTGAACCTATTCAGAACACCCTGGTTAGAACCACATTCAGGCGCTGGATTCCCGCTTTCGCGGGAATGACTTGCTTTGTCATGCCATCTCCGAGTCCGTCATACCCGCGCAGGCGGGTATCCAGGGTGCATTTTCTCGGATGAGCTGAGTAGTTGCTTACAAACAATCTAAAAAAAGGAGATAGGAATGCCCATAATTAATTTGATTATTATTCTGGTTGTCATCGGCGTGATTCTCTGGCTGGTCAACAATTACATCCCAATGGATGGAAATATTAAAAAAATACTGAATGTCGTCGTGATAATTGCTGTAATCATCTGGTTGTTAAGTGTCTTCGGAGTAATCGGGTCTTTGTCAGGAATACGAGTCGGAGGTTGAATGACGACCGCAATGGCGTGCCGAGAGGTTCGTGCCGGACAAATTGTTTGATTCGGCATGAGAACGTGATCGTCAATAAAACAAGGGGAAGAGAAATGAAACACGTTATGAAAGTGGGCGTATGGCTGGTGGCGTTGTTTGTCTTACTGGGTGTTGCCGGTACGGCTCAGGCCCAAACGGAACTCAAGGAATTGGGCCGGAGTCCGTTTTTCAAACCTGAATTGCAAACGGTGGGCGATTTTCAGGATATGGTTAAAGAGACGCTTCCAGACTTGAGACGAGGTTTTGCAACGGCTGGCGCCTCTGCATTGCTTGACGACTTCGTTATTCAGGTCGAACAGTCCAACATTGAGAAAGTCGACGTGCCCATTGGCGAACAACTGCAGTGGATGATCTATAAAAAGGCGCAACGCGTCGAGGTCATGAAAAACGTGATCTGGGCCGGCAAAGCGCCTTTCGAGGCATACCGGTTGGTCGTTGATAGAGACGGAAAGCGCAATGTCTTCGTGGTCCCGACGATATGCGGCAACGTCTCTCTGCTTCGGTCAAGCGATCTGCCCGCTCCCGTTCCCGCTCCCGTTGTCACGGCACCGACGCCGACGCCGGCGCCGGTTGTCGCGGCCCCCGCACCCGTCCCTGCCACGGACACTCCATGGACAGAGCCGGTCCTGAAGCGCGGGAATATCGTTGTTGATCTCGGCTATCTGCATCAGCCTGATCCCGCGAACTATTTGTTGATGCGCGTCGGCTACGCCTACCGCTTTCATGAGCATTTTTCCCTTTTGGGCATGGTCGGATTCGCCCCGGTCATCAGCGGCGACGACGATACCGATTCGGTCATGGCTGATCTGACCGCCAACTACCACTTCGATCGAATGTACATCGGAGGCGGGATGGGATTCTGGCATTCCAGCATGAAGGACCGCGCGGATATGATCGTGAACGCGGGCTACCGGATTTACGGGGAGGCGTATCAGCGCAACCTTTCCCTGTTTGTCGAAGGTCGCATAGGAGTGGATGATTTCAGCGATTTTAACGATTACGTCCGCTACGGTGGAGGTTTGCGCTACCAGTTTTAACGGAGCGGTTTCCATCCGTCAGCAACACGGGGCAACCCGTCTGTTTTCATAGGGGCGGTCTCGAACTGCGTTCACAGGGGCGGTTATGTAAACCGCCCCTGTTCGGTTTCAGGGGTTCCAGCCAAGGATGTTTGTGCCATGACGCTCACCACGACGACAATTATCGAGAAATCAGCGCAACTCCGGGAGCGTTTGCGCGGGCTTCCCGGCTCCCTGGAGAACAAGGGTGACGAAGCTCCGCTGCGTTCCGAGTTGTTCAGCACCTCCCAGATGGAGGAGCACGGTAAAATCCTCGCGGGCCTGCATGCCCTGGGCGCGGAGCATGCACCGGAGCGTCTGCTGGCACGACTTGCCAAGAACGAGAAGGTTCTTTTCGAGGTTCGCGATCTGCTGACTGAGGTGGTGCAGGCCAACCGCGTGATTATCCCGGCAGGGGAATGGCTGCTGGACAACTTTTATCTGATCGAAGAGCAGATTCTGGTGGCCAGGAAACTGTTGCCCAAGGGCTACGCCAAGAAGCTGCCCCGTCTGAAGGACGGCCCGTCCAGAGGCCTTCCCCGGGTATATGACATTGCCCTGGAGACCATCGCCCACGGCGACGGGCGGGTGGACCTGGAAAGCCTGAGCGGATTTGTCGCTGCCTACCAGACGGTTACGCCCCTGCGTCTGGGAGAGCTGTGGGCCATTCCAATCATGCTGCGCCTGGCCCTGATCGAGAACCTGCGACGGATTGCCGCTCGAATTGCCGTAAACCGGACCGACCGCGACCTGGCTGATCACTGGGCCGACAAGATTTTGGAGACAGCTCAAAAAGACCCCAAAAAACTGATCCTCACGGTTGCCGACATGGCCAGGTCGACTCCGCCCATGGTCAGCTCCTTTGTCGCGGAGTTGACCCGTCGTCTCCAGGGACAGGGCCCCGCACTCGCACTGCCTCTGGCCTGGATCGAACAGCAGCTCTCGGAATCCCGCCTGACCATTGATCAACTGGTGCAATCGGAGAACCAGCAGCAGGCGGCTGACCAACTTTCCATCAGTAACAGCATCGCGGGTCTGCGCGTTCTGAACGTCATCGACTGGCGTCGATTCGTGGAGACCCTGAGCGCCGTTGAACACATCCTGCAAAGGGACCCGGCCGGAATCTATGGCCGCATGCATTTCAACACCCGGGATCAATACCGGCACGTGGTGGAGGAGGTCGCCAAAAAAGGCGGATTCAGCGAAATGGAAGTGGCCCGAACAGCCATCGAGCTGGCCGGACAAGGCGTTGCCGGGACAAATGACGACAGCCGGACGGGCCATGTCGGCTATTACCTCATCGATGCCGGGCAGGCCCAGCTCGAACGTCGGGCCCGGTCCGGAACATCGGCTCTGGACAAACTGCGCGGAGTTGGTCGCCGGTTTCCCTTGCTCTTGTATCTCGGCTCGGTTCTGCTCCTCGCAGGGGTCTTTACCGCGGGTTTGCTGGCAAAAAACCGTGCGGACGGGTTGGACGGCGTGCTGTTTTGGGTCGTGGCCGCCGTGTTCCTGCTGGCGGTCAGCCAGCCGGCCATAGCGTTGGTCAACCTTGTCGCGACGCGTCTTGCCAAACCGCATGCGCTGCCCCGGATGGATTTTTCCAAGGGGATTCCTCCCGATTCGTCTACGCTGGTCGTCGTCCCGGCCATGCTTTCCAGCCCGGAGAACGTCACGGATCTGATCAATACCCTGGAAGTCCGATTTCTGGCCGGCCGGGAGGAGAACCTGCGCTTTGGCCTGCTGACCGACTTCCTGGACGCGGACCAGGAGAACATCGTCGAGGATGCACCGCTGTTGCTGCTGGCCCAACAGGGCATCGAAAAGTTGAACGAGAAATACAAAGAGGCTGGCGACGCCTTCTTTCTTTTTCATCGCCCCCGACAATGGAACCCGCGGGAGCGGATCTGGATGGGCTATGAGCGGAAGCGGGGCAAACTCGCGGCGCTGAACGGGCTGCTTCGAAGCGGGCGCGGCGGAAATCTGGAGCAGGGTTTGGGGCCCGGCGTGGGGTCCGGCGTGGAGTCCGGCTTCTCGCTGATCGTCGGCAATCTCGAAGTGTTGCGGGACGTGACGTACGTCATCACCCTGGACACGGACACGGACCTGCCGCGGGATACCGCATGGCAGCTCGTGGGCGCGATGGCCCATCCCTTGAATCGTCCCCAATACGACGCGGACAAAGGACGCATTGTGTCCGGGTACGGCATCCTGCAGCCCCGGGTGGCCGTCAGCCTGCCGGGAACGAACAGATCCCGGTATGCCCGAATGTATGGGATTGACGCTGGTATCGACCCCTATACCGGGGTTGTCTCGGACGTCTATCAAGACCTCTTCGGCGAAGGATCGTACATCGGCAAGGGTATTTACGACGTCGACGCCTTTGAGCAGGTGCTCCGGGATCGGTTTCCCGAGAACCTGATCCTCAGCCACGATCTCATCGAGGGATGCCATGCCCGGTCCGGGCTGATCAGCGACGTGCAGCTCTTTGAAGAGTATCCGGCGCGCTACAGCGAGGACGTGAGCCGCCGCACACGCTGGATTCGTGGGGATTGGCAGATTCTGCGCTGGATTTTTCCCGGCGTTCCCGGCCCGAAGACGAAATTTTCGAGGAATGCGCTCTCATTCCTGTCCCGGTGGAAGATCTTCGACAATCTCCGGCGCAGCCTCGTGCCCATGGCCCTGACCCTCCTGCTCGTGTTCGGCTGGACCGTTTCGGCCTCGCCCTGGTTCTGGACCGTGGTGGTCATCGGCATCGTGCTGGTTCCGGCCCTGATCAACTGCCTGATGGGCTTCTTCAATACAAAAGGCCACACCCTGATGAGCCATCACCTGGCCAGCGCGGCCCAGGCCATTGGCGGATGCCTTACCCAATCGACGTTCACGCTGCTCTGTCTACCCTATGAGGCGGCCACCAATGGTGCCGCCATCCTGCGAACCATGTGGCGGATGGGGGGATCCGGTCGGGGCCTTCTGGAATGGAACCCGCCGGGCCTGGCCCATGGGACGGGACGAACACCTTCAAGCTTGGCAGCGCTTGGCGCGTCGTATGGCCGGATGTGGATCGGCCCGGTCGCGGCCATGATCGTGACGGGGTATCTCGTTCTGTCCCAGGCAATGGTCCTGCCAGGAGCCTTGGCCGCGGCCCTGCCGGTGTTGGTCCTCTGGTTTGTCTCTCCCCTGGTTGCCTGGTGGATCAGTCTGCCCATCAGGCCCCCAAAATTCCGCTTGACCGATGATCAATTGGTCTTTTTGCGCAAGCTTTCCCGCAAGACCTGGTCCTTTTTCGAACAATTCGTCGGCCCTGACGACAACTGGCTGCCCCCGGACAACTTTCAGGAAGCACCGCGCAAGGTGGTCGCCCACCGCACATCGCCCACCAACATGGGGTTTGCGCTGCTCTCGAATCTGTCGGCTTGCGACTTCGGCTACATCACCGTCGGGCGCTTCATGGATCGCACGGAGAACGCCCTGGGCGCAATGGGTGGGCTGGCACGGCACCGTGGCCACTTCTACAACTGGTACGACACCCAAACCCGCAAGCCGCTCCTGCCCATGTACGTTTCGTCGGTGGACAGCGGGAACCTGGCAGCGAGCCTGATGACGCTGCGGGAAGGGTTGCTCGCGCTTCCTGACCAGAAGCTCACGGGAGATCGACTGTTCGACGGAATCGCTGATACGGCCATGGTGCTCATGGACGTTGCGAGGGAGAGCATGCCCGCGGAGCTGACCCAGTTCATGCACGTCATGGAGACTGTCCGGTCTGCCTCTCCGAATGGGAGCTTGCCGAGCAAGACCCTTGGGGACCTGAAGGCGGGCCTCGAGCGGCTGGTCACATCCGCCCAGAAGGTGGCCTTGAGCTTTGAAGTCGACCCTGAGAGTGACGCTGCGTGGTGGGCGCGATCCCTTGAGCAACAGTGCCGGGATGTGGTTGACGAGCTGAATGTGCTGACGCCCTGGGCCGGGCCGTCGCTTTCCGGGGAAATTGTCCATCAAATGCGCGAGCAAATCCCTGCTCTCAACGATATCCCTACGCTGCGCCGGTTGGCCTGCCTTGATAATGACGTACCGGATTTGATCGAGGAGATACGGGAAAGCTGTGAGACACCGGAGCAAAGACAACGACTGGACAAGCTCAAATGGTTGATCGTCAAGTCCAGTCTGAGTGCCAGGAGAAGAATCGTCCACCTGGAAGATCTTGCGCACCAGTGCCAGGAACTTGCCCGGAGCATGGAATTTGCCTTCCTGTATGACAGCGAGCGCCGTCTGCTGGCCATCGGCTACAACGTCAGCGAGGGGCGCAGGGATGGAAGCTTCTACGACCTGCTGGCTTCGGAAGCGCGGCTGAGCAGTTTCGTTGCCATTGCCCAGGGCCAACTGCCCCAGGAAAGCTGGTTTGCCCTGGGGCGGTTATTGACCAATGCCGGCGGAGAGTCGGTTCTTCTGTCCTGGAGCGGCTCCATGTTTGAATATCTGATGCCGCTGTTGTTAATGCCCACCTACGATCAGACGATTCTTGATCAAAGCTGCAAGGTGGCCGTGGCCAGGCAGATCGATTACGGCAAGCAACGCGGCGTGCCCTGGGGGATTTCGGAGTCCGGCTACAACATGACCGACAGTCTGCTCAACTATCAGTACAAGGCTTTTGGGGTGCCCGGCCTTGGCCTGCAACGCGGGTTGGCCGAGGATCTGGTCATCACCCCCTATGCTTCGGCATTGGCGCTCATGGTGGCGCCCGAAGCCGCCTGTCGCAATCTTGAGGATCTGTCTTCCCGTGGTTTTCAAGGCAGGTACGGATTCTACGAGGCCATTGACTACACACCAAGCCATCTGCCTCGCGGGCGGACGAACGCCGTGGTTCAGTCCTACATGGCCCACCATCAGGGCATGAGCCTGCTCGCCCTGACGCATTTGCTGCTGGATCAGCCCATGCGGAAACGGTTCGAGGCGAATCCCATGTTTCAGGCAACCGTGCTGCTGCTTCAGGAGCGACTGCCCAAGACTATGGCATACCACTCGCAAATCTCGGAGCTTTCCGAGTCCCGAAAAACGGCGGCCTCCTTGAAGGAGAAGCCGCTGCGCATCTCCACGACTCCGCATACACCCATCCCCGAGGTGCAGCTGCTGTCCAACGGAAGGTATCATGTCATGGTCACCAATGCCGGCGGCGGGTACAGCCGCTGGAAAGATCTGGCCGTGACCCGATGGCGTGAAGACGGCACCTGCGATAATTGGGGGGCCTTCTGTTATATCCGGGACATGTCCAGCGGTGTCTTCTGGTCCACGGCGCACCAGCCGACCCTCAAGCCGTCCGAGCGCTACGAAGCCATCTTCTCCGAAGGCCGGGTCGAGTTCCGCCGCAGGGACGAGGGTATCGACACCCATACGGAGATCGCCGTTTCACCCGAGGATGATATCGAGCTGCGCCGGATCACCATTACCAATCGGTCCAAGACCCCCAGATCCATCGAAGTGACCAGCTATGCGGAAGTCGTCCTGGCATCGCCGGCGTCTGACGCGGCACATCCAGCTTTCAGCAATCTCTTCGTCCAAACCGAGATCATCAGGCCCCAGTGCGCGATTATGGCCACCCGGCGACCCCGGTTTGCCGACGAGCAGCCACCGTGGATGTTTCACACCATGGCTGTCCACGGCGCGGACATGGGCGAGATGTCCTATGAGACCGACCGGTTGCGGTTTATCGGTCGCGGGAACACACCGGCAGCTCCCGAAGCCATGCTCAGCCCGTCGCCCCTTTCCGGCGGCGAAGGGCCGGTCCTGGATCCCATCGTGGCCATTCGCTGCCAGATCACCCTGGATCCGGAAACATCGGCAACCGTGAACATCATCACCGGCGCGGCGGGGACCCGTGATGTCTGCGCAGGGCTGGTGGGCAAATACCGGGACCGCTATCTTGTGGACCGCGTTTTTGAACTGGCATGGACCCATAGCCAGGTGCTCCTGCAACAGATCAACGCCACGGAAGCCGACGCGCAGGTCTACGGGCGGCTTGCGGCCTCGGTTCTTTACGCCAATTCCGGGCTGCGCGCCGATTCCAGTGTGATCATGGAAAATCTTCGGGGACAATCCAGCCTTTGGGGCTACTCCATCTCCGGTGATCTGCCCATTGTCCTGCTCTGGATCGAGGATCGGGAGAACATCCAGTTGGCCCGCCAGCTCGTTCAAGCCCATGCCTATTGGCGCCTCAAAGGGCTGGCCGTGGATTTGGTGATCATCAATGAAGATCATGCCGGTTATCGACAGATTCTGCACGACCAGATCATGGGGTTTATCGCCGCCGGCGTGCAGGGCAAGCGGACGGATCGCCCGGGCGAGGTGTTCGTGCGCAACGCGGATCAGATTTCAGAGGAAGACCGGATCATCTTTCAGGCCCTGGCCCGGGTCGTGATTCGCGACAGCCGGGGAACGCTGGCGGATCAGCTGAACCGCGTCGGGCGGGATCAGCCGAAAATTCCGGCCCTGGCGCCGACCCGTATTTTTCGCCCCCTGCCACCCATGGTTGCGGCCAAGCCGCGCGAGGATCTCCTGTTTTTCAACGGAATCGGGGGGTTTACTCCGGATGGTCGTGAATACGTCATGACAACCAGTCGCGAGCAGATCACACCGGCACCGTGGGTCAATGTGCTGGCCAATCCAAATTTCGGCGCCATTGTTTCGGAAAACGGCCCAACCTACACCTGGAGCGAGAACGCCCACGAATTCCGGCTGACCCCGTGGCACAATGATCCGGTCGTGGATTCCAGCGGAGAAGCCTTTTACCTGCGCGACGAGGATCGCGGCCATTTCTGGTCTCCCATGCCGCATCCCGTCAGAGGCGCTTCTCCGTACGTCACCCGGCATGGCTTCGGATACACGGTGTTCGAGCATGCCGAGCGCGGCATTTTTTCGGAAGTCTGGGTGTTCGTGGCCATGAACGCGCCGGTCAAGTTTACGGTGCTCAAGGTGCGTAACCGGTGCGGCCGTCCCCGACGGCTCTCGGTGAGCGGATTCGCCGAGTGGGTGCTGGGGGATGTGCGTCCCAAGACAGGGATGCACGTGAGCACCGAGATCGACCCTGAAAGCGGCGCGATTCTGGCGAGCAATCCGTACAACACCGAATTCAGCAGACGGGTGGCCTTCTTTAACGTGGATCATGCCACCAGGACGGTCAGCGCGGACCGGACGGAATTTATCGGTCGCAATGGAACCCTGGCCCGACCCGCGGCCATGACCCGGTCCCACCTTTCCGGCAGGGTCGGGGCCGCGTTGGATCCCTGCGCGGCCATGCATGTTGTTTTTGATCTGGACGACGGCGAAGACCGGGAGATCGTGTTCACCCTTGGCGCCGGGCAAGATGGCGGTCACGCCACACGTCTCGCCAGGCGCTATCGTGACTCCACCGCGGCGCGAAAAGCCCTGGAATCCGTATGGCAATACTGGAACCATACCCTGGGTGCCGTCCAGGTGGAAACACCCGACAAGTCCGTGGATATCCTGGTCAATGGCTGGTTGTTGTACCAGACCATTGCCTGCCGGCTCTGGGGCCGCAGCGGCTACTACCAGTCCGGAGGCGCCTTTGGCTTCCGTGACCAGTTGCAGGACTCCATGGCCCTGATCCATGCCGAGCCGGTGCTTGTGCGCGCGCACCTGCTCCGGTGCGCCGGGCGGCAGTTTTCCGAAGGCGATGTGCAACATTGGTGGCACCCGCCCACCGGCAGAGGGGTGCGCACCAAATGTTCCGACGACTATCTCTGGCTGCCCCTGGCCACCTGCCGCTACGTCCAAGGCACCGGAGATACCGGGGTCCTGGACGAAACCGTTCACTTCATCAATGGCCGCCAACTGGGCCACACCGAGGAATCCTACTATGATCTTCCAGTCAGGTCCGAAGAGACGGCCAGCCTGTATGAGCATTGCGTGCGCGCGATCCAGAGAGGGCTGCGGTTCGGCGAGCACGGTCTGCCCCTGATCGGAACCGGCGACTGGAATGACGGCATGAACATGGTCGGCCACGAAGGCAAGGGAGAAAGCATCTGGTTGGCGTTTTTCCTGTGCGAGGTCCTGAACCGGTTCGCGGAGATCGCGCGGCTACGCGGCGATCTGGACTTCAGCCGACAATGCCGAAACGAGGTCGCGCAGCTTGGCCGAAACATCGAGCAGCATGGTTGGGACGGAGCCTGGTACCTCCGGGCGTTTTTCGATGACGGCACCCCCATCGGCTCCGCTGAAAGTCCGGAATGTCGGATCGACTCGATAGCCCAAAGCTGGTCGGTCCTGTCCGGCATGGGCGACGAGGAGCGTTCGCGGGGAGCCATGGAAGCCGTGGACACGTATCTGGTTCGCCGTGATGACGACCTGATCCAGCTCTTGGATCCGCCATTTGACAAATCCGCATTGAATCCGGGGTATATCAAGGGCTACGTGCCGGGCGTGCGCGAAAACGGCGGACAGTACACCCACGCCGCGATCTGGACGACCATGGCCTTTGCCGCACTGGGCGACAAACATCGCGCCTGGGAACTGTTCGCCATGATCAACCCCATCAACCACGGGAATTCCGCCGAGGAAGTGAACACATACAAGGTCGAACCCTACGTGGTCGCGGCGGACGTCTACGGCGTGGAGCCGCATACGGGCCGGGGCGGATGGACGTGGTACACGGGATCGGCCGCCTGGATGTACCGCCTGATCATGGAATCCCTGCTGGGATTAAGGGTGGAAGCGAACAAATTGTCCCTCGAACCCTGCCTCCCCACCCAGTGGGATAAATTCACGATCAGCTACCGCTTTCGAGGAACCACCTATCGGATCACGGTCAGGCAGCAACAGGATGGTGAGGATGGAGCGGCGACCGTTACGGTGGACGGGGTGACGCAACGGGAAATGTCCCTGGCGCTTGTGGATGACGGCCAGGATCATGCGGTGGAGGTGGTGCTGGCAAGCGGCTGATTCCACTTTACTTTCAAAAAGATACTCTTTGGCCAACCTCGCACTGTTGTCTGGGTCGAAATCGAAATCGCCATCGCAATGTTTTATGATGTGTAACTACTCAGCACATTTTCACGACAAGACATGGAGTTACTCTGATTTTCTTATTTCTCCGATTTCGATTTTGATGGCGATTACGATTTCGACCCAGAGCATGTATTGGCGATTCATCATGATTTTAAAAGGAGATACAATGCAGACAATTGGAAAAGACGACTTATCCGCGATCTGGGACAAGTGCGAACCCCCATGCCTTTCACTTTACCAGCCGACCCACCGGGGGCACCCGGAAAACAAGCAAGATCGGATCCGGTTCAAAAACCTTGTGAAGGAGTTGGAGCAGTCGCTTCAGCAACGGTTCCCAGATGACGATATCCAGCCATTGCTGGAACCGTTTTGGGCATTGGCCGCTGACCCCGCCTTTTGGAACCATACCTTTGACGGGCTGGCCATCCTGGGCGCGAAAGGCTTTTTCCGGGTCTACAACCTCCAGCGACCGACCCCCGAATTGGCCGTCGTGGCGGACAGCTTCCACATCAAGCCGCTTTTGCGCATCCTGCAATCGGCCGACCGATTTCAGATTCTCGCCGTGAACCGGCATGCGATCCGGCTCTTTGAGGGCAACCGGGATGCCCTGGACGAGATCGAACCGGCTCAGGGCGTTCCGCGGACATTGACCCAGGCCCTGGGAGAAGAATTGACCGAGCAGCATCAGACCGTGGCCTCATACGGTGGTGTGGGTGGAGGCAAACCGGCCATGTACCATGGCCACGGCAGTAAAGAGTCCGAGGTGGACAGCGATGCCCGGCGCTTCTTCCGGGCCGTAGACCAGGCGATCCTTGAACACCACTCACGGACGTCGGGCTTGCCGCTGATT
>SKYX01000111.1 GCA_007127655.1 Desulfonatronum sp. | reverse complement strand
GTCCAGGATCGGCCCACGGAATACACGGAAAAACACGGAATTTTTGGGTTGCGTGTGCGTCACAACCACTTTATCCGAGAAATATTCGCAACAATGCCGCCCATAATCGGGATTTCTTTCCCCGTGATCCCCGTGTGCCCCGTGGTTTAAACGTCTTGCCCTGACAATGAAAATGGAAGTTTCGCTGTAGAGTTAATTCTTTGAACGGATCGATCACGGATCGGCCGGTTACCTGGAAAACGGTGTATACACGTTCCCGTTATCCAAATCCATCAAGCAAAGCAACCGACTACAGCCAAATCTACGCCGGAAAAAGAACCGGCAACAGCCAGACGCAGACCACCATGGAGATGATGGTCAGGGGCACGCCCAGTTTCATGTAGTCCACGAAACGGTAGCCGCCGGGACTCATCACCAGCAGGTGGGCCGGGTGGGACAATGGGCTGGCGAAGCTGGAGGAGGCGGACATGGCCACGGTCATCATCAGCAGTTGGGGCGAGATGGCCATCGCCTCGGCGGTGGTCAGGGCCACCGGGGCCATCAGGACCACCAGGGCCGCGGTGGGGATAACCTGGGTGCCGAGCACGGTGACCAGAAACAGGGCCGCCACCACCCAACGGGGGCCGAAGTCGCCGACCACGGTGAGCAGGGCTTCGGCTCCCATCTGGGCCGCGCCGGTGTTCTCCACGGCCACGCCCAGGGGCAGCATGCAGGCGATCAGAAAGACGACCTTCCATTCAATGGCCCGGTAGGCCTCGTCCATACTGATGCATTTCAGGAGGACCATCAGGGTTGACCCCACCAGCGCGGCGATGGCAATGGGCAGCAGCCCGAAAATGGCGCTGAGCACCACGCTCAGCATGATCAACGCGGCGACGGGGGCCTTTTCCAGGCGCGGGGCCTGGGCCGCGGACTGGTCGAGGACGAGAAAGTCCGGGTTGCGGGCAATGGCTTCCAGGCTGCGCCGGGAGCCGTGGACCAGCAGGGCGTCACCGAATTGAAGGGGCAGATCCTGCAGTCCAGTCCGATGGGCATGCCCCTTGCGCCAAACGGCCAGAACGCTGACCCCGTACTGATCACGAAACATCAAATCGGCCAGGGTCTTTCCGGCCAGGGAGGTCCGCGGTGAAAGCAGGACTTCTGTTACGGCCACTTGTTGGGATTCCAGTTCGGCCAGCAACTCCGGATTTTGTTCGGCAATGGACAATTCCTGCAGGCCTTGCAGCAGTTCCAGGTCCCGTTCCGTGCCTTGCAGCACGAGCAGGTCGCCTGGGCGAACGATTTCAGTGGCCGCGGGCATACAGACCATGGCGTCGTCTCGCAGGATGCTGACCACGGTCAGGCCGAAGGCGTTGCCCAACCGGCTGTCCATCAGATCCCGTCCGGCCAGTACGGAGCCCTCCGGCACCCGCACGGCCAGGAAATGGACGTCGCCTCCCGGAAGCACGTCCGAATTCTCACTGGAAGCTTCCCTCAGATTTTGCAAGGGGCCGGTCTGAATCGGGATCGGGTCCGTAATGATCCCGTTTTGAACCAGCTTGTCCAAGGGCTCGCGCTCTCCTTGGAGCAAGAGGCGGTCTCCCGGAGTGAAGCGGTGATACTGTGGATTATTGAGGGGCTGACCCTCGGCCGTACGCACTCGCAGCACCTGGACCAGATGCTCTCGACGCAGCCCGCTTTGGGCCAGGGTCGTGCCGACCAGAGGAGAGTCGTGACCAACATGGCCTTCAACAATGGCGGTGCGCTCGCAAAACAGGGAGTCCAGGCGGCCAAGCGGCTCCACCCGCAGGTGCTGGCCGCCGTGAAAGCGGTGAAGCTGTTCCGGCTGACCGTGCACGATGACCGTGTCCCCGGCCTGGAGCACGTCCGTGGCCCTGGGGGCCAGCATCAACACGCCCTTGCGCTGCAGGGCCACCACGGTCAGGTACAGGGCCGACCCGATCCGACTTTCAGCCAGGGTCCGGCCATCCAGGGGAGAATCGACCGGGATGGTGATGGCGAAGACGTGGGAGTCCATCTCGTAGGAAGCCCCGGAAGATCGTTCTCCTCGCCCAGCCGTGGAAGGTCCGGGCTTGTGAGTCGGCAGCATCCGGCGGCCGATGAGCACCACGAAGATGATCCCGGCCACAACGATGGCCGCGGTGATGGGCGTGAAGTCCAGCAGGGCAAAGGGCGCGTAACCGGCGTTGCGCAGGGCATCCGTGGCCAGAATGTTGGGTGGAGTGGATATCCCGGTAAATGGACCGCCCAGCAGGCAGCCCAGGGCCAGGGGCATCAACAGCCGGGACGGCGGACGCCCGCTGCGCCGGGCCAGTTCCATGGTCGCGGGCAGCAGGATCGCGGCCACGGTGACCGTATTGATCAGGGCCGAAAGCAGGCTCGCGGCCACCATCAGGGCAATGACCAGCACGGCCTCGCTGCTCTTTGCGAAGTGCAGCAACGGCCTGCCCAGCTGATGGGCCACGCCGGTACGGGTCAACCCGGCGGACAGGATGAACATGGCCCAGACCGTGACCACGGCCGGGCTGCTGAAGCCGGCCAGGGCGTCTTGCGGGGAAACGAGACCTGTCAGTGCCAGGGCGGACAGCACCAGCAGCCCCACCAGGTCCACCCGCAGCCATCCGGCGATGAACACCACCAGGGCTGCCGCAATGATCGTCGTTAGAAGAAAAAGATCCATTTTATGCTACATGATTTTTGGGATGGTTCAGGACAGGTTGACAAATCGCAACGCCTTTTTTCGAGTATTCGTCCGGTGGAGTAGGGGCGACCGGCCGGTCGCCCCTACGGTTAGGACATGGGGAACCGTACTCGAATGTCCCAGCCCATTTTTATGACAAAACGAACCATCCCGGTTTCTTTTTGGTTGTCAGGCCGCAATTTGGATTGTCAAACATTCGGAACATGTGTGTCATTTTCTGGCCATATCCGAGTCATCTCCCGGGTCGCCTCGATCAGCGCCTCCACGGAGAGCTGGGACGGCAACGCCCATGCAGGAGGCCAGTTCGGGGGCAAATGAAATTCTTGGTCGGGCCAGGCGATATGCCAGGCATGGAGCAGCATGCCGTCGGGGCGGGGTGTTCCGCCGTATTTGACGTCCCCGATCAGGGGATGACCGCGGGAGGCCAGTTGCACCCGGATCTGATGGGTGCGTCCGGTCAGTGGCGCGACCAGAACCAGAGCCGCATCCTGAGACTGGAAGAGGGTTCGGATCAGGGTGCGGGTGGATTTACCCGCGCCGACGCGCATTTTTTCACCGAGGTCCGTCCGTACTTTGGCGGTCTGGTCCCGCAACAGCGAGGTCTCGCGCCACGCAGGGCTTCCCTGGACCCAGGCCAGATAGGTTTTGCGGACCTTTTCGGAGCGCCACAGGTCTTGCAGGGCCTGGAGCCGGGAGTAGGTCTTGGCCACGACCAGCAGGCCGGAAGTGTCCCGGTCCAGACGGTGAACCAGGGCGGGCTTCCAGGGGTGGTCCGCGAAACGGGAGGTCAGACGGCCCGCGACGCTGTCCTGGTGGCCGGTCCCGGCGTGGACCGGGAGGCCTTGAGGTTTGACCAGAACGAGCAGGTCGCGGTCTTCATACACCACGTCGAGATGGAGGGCTGCGGGGCCGTCGGGAATCGGGGGGGCGGACGGCCCTGTCTCCGGGAGGTCATGGGGTGGAATGCGGATGCGACTGTTCGGATCCAGACGGGTCCCGGGCTTTGCCCGGGACCCGTCCACGCGGATTTGGCCGGTGCGGATCCAACGCTGCAAGGCCGAAGCCGGGACGGCTCCGGCCAAGCGGCGTTGAAGGAACTGAAGGAGCTTCTGGCCGGCTTCAGGCTCGCTTACCGTCCAGATTTGGACTCCCGGCATTGCGAACCGGGACTATTCCAGGCCGATATCCAGCGTGGTCCCGGTATCCGGCACGGCGTCCAGATCCAGGGCGTAGGTCAGCAACACGGTGCGGCGCTGGGTGAACCCGGTCACTCCGGGGTGGGTGTTCACCAGGACGAAAAGTTCGGTGCGCCCGTCGTTCATCACGTCGGCCAATCCGTAATCCACCACCGTACCGCGAATACGCCGGGTCTTCCAGTTGATGTTCAGGTTGATGCCGTCCCAGAACAGGGAGTGGATTTCTCCCTGGGGGAAATACCGGTAGCGGGCGAAGAACTGGGCCGAAAGGGAAATATTCCGGTTGGCCAAGAGGTTCCAAGCCGTATCCCTGCCCAGCCGAACCGGAACCAGACGGGAGGGGATGTAGTAGTAGCTCATCATCTCGTCAGCGTGTCTGTCCTGGCCAAGGCCCGGAAGGGTGTCGTCCATTTCCAGGCCGAGGGCTGAACCGGCATAGGACTCGTCGGTAACCGACTGGAAGCTGCTGGTGGAGGAAAAGACGCGGAGCTTGTCGCGATGGTCGGCGATGACGATTTTGAAATCGTTATCCTGGGGCAGGAAGGTGAAATTAAAGACGTTGGCCTCTCGCGGCAGGTTCAAAGGCGTGCCCAGTTCCAGGTTTCCGTCCATGCGCAATACCTCGTGGACGCCGGAGTCAAAAAGTCGGTTGCGGCCTTTGCGCTGCCCGACCAGGATGGGCTGGAAATCCGGTGGGTGACGCACCACGTTCAAGTACAGGGGGATACGGTCATCGAGGAGGGTGAAGCGACCGTCGATGAAGTTCAGGATAAACGAGCGTGGTGTTTCCTCGAGTATCGCCGAGACAATGATTTCCTGGAATCCGTCCCGGTTGATGTCCAGCAGGTTGATGTTCAGACATTGGACCCGGGTTGGGGCGGCGTATTCGGCCAGGGGCATCAGCTTGTTGTCTATTACGTGGTAGGCCAGAATCTTGTTGTCCGTGAGGAGGAAAATCTCGTTCGTGCCATCACCGTTGGCATCTCCGACAACCATGCCCAGAGAGGCGAAGGGCAGGGCTTGGCTGCGCCAGCGGCCGGGTGCGTCTGCTGAGCCGGTGTAGAGAATTTCGGGGTTCAGGTGGTACGGAGTGCGTTCCGGCCCGTATTCGTTGTAGATCAGGTCCGGGTGGCTCGGTCCGGAGGGCCGGGCCGGCTGGCCCGAATGGGGCTGGGCGATCTGCTCCTGGCGTCTGCCAAAGACCTGGGCATTGATCTCCCGGGCCACTCCCTCCAGCGCGGGAATCAGGTCGTTGAGGGGGACCTGGGCGGAGTGCGGGAAATCGTTGCCCTGGGCGTCCAGGACATGGGCGTCCAGACTGGCTTGGTCGCCGAGAATGGTCACGCTGCCGAAGATCAGATAATCCGTGCCCAGGGCGGCCAACGCTGTTTGGGCTTCTTCCTGGGAGGTCGGGGTCGTGGGAACGATTTGGGCGATGAAGGGCCTGTCCACGTCTTCAAAGCGGTCGGCCCACTTGAGCCGTGAGGTGAGCATGGTCTGCACGCCCTGCCCCAGGTAGGCGTATTGGTCCGGGCCGTGTACGGTGAAGGGCAGCACGGCGAAGCGTTTCAGTGCGTCCTCGGCCTGGACCGCCTTGGGCGACGTCGCGCAGGTGAACAGAACAACGGCCATAAGTAAAAAACGGAAGTAATGACGCATGGAGGTCTCCTTGACATTGGCGGGGAGGGATATCATGTCGGGCTGGTCGCGTTGTGCAAGACCACGACGAGTTGTCCGGGACCGGGGCGACGGAGCGTGACCCGGGCGGTGTTGGTAATGGTTTGGGCCAGGATTTCCAGTTCCTCCGGAAGTCCAGGCCGAAAGGCGAAAGCTTTGTTCTCCGGAATGTGCAGCCGGAGATGATTTTCAACGTCGTCACTGAACAAATCCGGTCCGATCCACATTTGCACGTCGCCGCGGGGTTGGGATACAAGCGAGAGATACAGTAGCCACAACCCCTGAATTCTGTCCCGATCCGGCGTTTCGGGAGCCAGCAGCAATTCCAGTTTCGCGGACAGGTCGTCCACCACTTCGTTCAGCCTGGACTCCAGTGCGCCGAGGACGGCGGAGCGTCGGCTCGGCGGGCAGTGCTCCAAGGCTTGGAACAGAGCGGCGAACAAGGCGGCCGAAATGTCTCGCGGGTCCTGTTCGGAACGCTTTTCGGGGTGGACGGGCCTGCCGGAAAAAGACGGAGGCGAATCCGCAGAAGCGTCAAAAGGCCTGCTGGAAGGGGAATCAGGCAATGGATCGGATAATGGGGCGATCAACGGAAACGGTCCACGGTTTGTTTGATACACATCGAAAAGGCTATTTTAAACGCTTTCATTCACCAACGCAAATGATCATTTGCACGCATACGGGAGAGAACAGGCCGCATGCCCAGAAGTTTTCGCATTGTCTGCCGACCTGAGCACGTTGGGCTGGTGGAGGAATTGCTCCGGGCCGAAGGCCATGTCTTCGCCCCGGAGCCCTTTTTTCCCCTGGCCCGTCGGATGGAGGAGGAACCGGCTCCGCTGGGAGCTTCTGTTGCCGCGGCCTTTGGTCTGATCTACATCCAGGACCGTTCCTCCATGCTCGCGCCGCTCTTGCTCCAGCCGCCCCAGGGCGGCACGGTGCTGGACATGTGCGCCAGCCCGGGCAGCAAGACCGGCCTGTTGGCCCAACTCGTGGGTCCCACGGGGATGGTTCTGGCCAACGAGCCCAATCCGCGGCGGCTGGCGACGTTGCGCCAGAATATAACAGCTCTGAACCTGATCCAGGTGGCTACCTGCGGGCGTCCCGGACAGGAATTGCCCCTGCCCGAAGCCTTGTTCACCCATATCCAGTTGGACCCTCCGTGCAGTGGATGGGGGACCGTGGAGCGCAACCCCAGGGTTCTGGAAATGTGGCCGGAACACAAGCTCGGACCGCTGGTCGCCCTGCAACGCGAGTTGTTGCGCAAGGCCGCCACCCTGCTGGCCCCGGGCGGACGGCTGCTCTACTCCACCTGCACCACGAACCCGGCGGAGAATCGGGAACAGGTCCGCTGGGCCGAGGAACACCTCGGCCTGAGGCCCGTTCCGTTGCATCCCCTGCCGGGTTTCGAGCAGTCCCATGCCTGGTCCGAAGCTCGTTCCGTTGCCCTTTCCAGTGCCTTGGGCGAGGAGGATGGTTGCCTGCACGTTCATACCGGGGCCGGGGAGGGCCAGGGCTTTTTTTTTGCCGCCCTGACCTGTTTCGAAGCCTCTCCGGCAACCTCCAAAGACAGACGGGAAGGGTCCGCTGCGTTGGAATCGTCCGGGCGGCCCCATGGAGGCAGAGGAAGGAAAAAAAACGATGCGTCCGGCACGGTGATCCGGCCCGGCGAGTTTCCAGACCTGGAGGACGTGGCCTGGGAACACCTGCCTCCTGGAGAACTCCGGGAGTTCAACGGACGAGTGGTCTTTTTGCCGGAACCGGCCCTGTCTCAAGGTCTGGCCTTGCCGCCTTCCCTTGGTTGGCGGGGATTCGACATGGGCCGGTTGACGGGTCAAACCTTTCGGCTCAATCCCCGGTTGCGACTGCTGTTGCCGGAATACAAGCCCGGTCAGGGGTTGAACCTGGACGACGTGCGGGATCTGCGAAAGCTGTTGCAGGGCCAAAGTCTGGATTTGCCTTCAGGAGCCGCGACCGGACTTTCGGGACGGGCCCGTGGGACTATCAGGGAGCGCGCCAGGGGGCCTATGGGGAGCCGGATCGGGCTCTACTGGCGCGGTTTGCCCCTGGGCTGGGCCACGGTCAAGGGCGGGCGCTGTCTCTGGTCGCCGAAGTGAGCATGCCCGACGCTTTTCCTCCGGAATGGCCAGGTTGTAGGCCTGAAAGACGTCTTCGCGGTTGATCAGGCCCAGCACGTGATGGGCGTTGCCCCCCGGTGTTTCGGGTCTGATGTCGTCCCGGACCACGGGAATCTGGTCCACGTCCGCCTCAACGAAGGCCATCAGGGCCGTATACAGAGAGTCCTCGAGTCGGAGCAGCACGGGTTTGCGGGCCACGTCCTTGACCACCAGCAGATCGCACAGATCCTGTTCATAAAGGATCGTTCGCACGTCCTGGATGGACAGGATGCCGGTGATGCGGTCGTCGCGGCCGCGCACCGGAAAGTTGAACTGGCTGGTGTTGGCAATGACGTCCATCAAGACCCTCCAGGTCGTTCCTTCCTCCAGAATGATCACCCGACCGGGCTGGAAATGGTCCTGAACGCGCAGTTCTTCCAGGACGTTGATGGTGGCATCTTCCCGGTGTGCGGGGGAGTCAAACTTGTTCTCGGCCTGGTGCTCGTAGAGCGAGACGTTGCGGTTGATCACCAGACACAGGGCCGAGGCCAGCATCAACGGGGCCAGCAGGCCGTAACTCTGGGTGATCTCGCAGACCATGATCAGCGGCCCCACCGCGGCATTGGCCACCCCGGCGAAAAATGCGGCCATGCCCACCAGCACGTACCCTCCGGGCTGGGTGACCACGCCCGGAAGCAAAAAATGCCCGACCTGCCCGACCACCCCCCCGCACATCCCCCCCACGAACAGGGCTGGGGCGAACATCCCGCCGCTCATGCCCGAACCCAGGGTGATGGACGTGGCCAGGGTTTTGCCGAGAAACACGGCCAGCATCATCACCAGGGACAGCTGGCCCAGCACGGCCATTTCCAGCCAGCCGTAGCCGTCACTGAGCACGGGCGGAAAGGCGACCCCCAGCATGCCCACCAGCAGGCCGCCCAGCCCCATGGACCAGATTAATCCGGCCCTCTGGCGGATATGTTCGAAAACGGTGCGTTTGATGAAGAAAAACGTCGAAAGGTAGGCCCGTCCGGCCAGGGCGCAGACCAGGGCCAGGACGATGTAAAAAGGCAGTTCCTGAGCGCTTTGGAAGTGGAAGTCCGGGGTTTCCAGCATGGGCACGGCGCCGAAGAACAGGGTGAACAGGGAGTAGGCCGTGACCGAGGAAATCAGGGCCGGGAGGATGGCCTCGGCCTCGAAGTCTTCCCGGTAAAGAACCTCCACAGCGGTGATCGCCCCGCCCAAGGGCGCCCGAAAAACCGCACCCAGCCCGCCGGCTGCTCCGGAAAGCAGCAGAATGCGGCGCTCCTTGACGCTCAGGCCGAGGCGATCAGCCAGCAACGAACCGAAACAGCCCCCGAGTTGGGCCATGGGGCCTTCCCTTCCGGCGCTGCCCCCGCTGGCGATGGTCAGCACCGCTGTGGCGCTTTTGATCAGGGTTGCGCGCACGGGCATGTGGCCGTCCTGGCGGTGGAACGCCTTGATCATGGCGTCCGTGCCGTCGGTGCCGCCGGACATGGGTTCCGGAATCCAGCGGCTGACCAGAAATCCGGTCAGCAAGCCCACGGACGCGGTGAGAATGGGGACTACCCAGGGGCGATACGTTCCCGGCTCGCCGTGAAAAAGGTCTTCCCCTGAGGGCAAGGGCAGGTTCAGTCCGGCCAGGTACACCAAAAAAAAGTGGCGCAGCCCCTCCAGGCTGACGAAAAATGCTACCGCGGCGAACCCGGAGAGCAGCCCGGCCAGCAGGCCCAGCAATACCCACCGGGCCGATCCGCCTCGGCCCGCGGCATGGATGAAGTGGACCCATTTCCGGAAGTGCGGCTCAAGAAAAGGCATGGGGTGGGGGTCAAACGCACTGCCGGGCTTCCACCAAGTGGGCTTCCGATGAACCGAGAATGCGGCGGGCCAAGACAATGTCTTCGCGGATTCGGGCCATCAGCGCGTCAAGATTCGGAAATTTTTGTTCGCTGCGTAGCCGCTGAACAAAGTGGACGCGAACGTCGCGATCGTAGATGTCTTGGTCAAAATCCAGGATATGCACCTCTACGGAGAGTACGTCGTTGCCGAAGGTGGGGTTGTAGCCGATGTTGGCAACGGCTGGGTGCGTTCGTCCGTTGGACTCGGCCCAGACCGCGTAGACCCCGGTCTTGGGAAACAGTTCGTCCCGCAGTTGCAGGTTGGCCGTGGGAAAGCCCAGCAGGCGACCGCCCCGATTGCGTCCGGAAACCACCTTGCCTTCCACCCGGTAGAACCGACCCAGCAAGGGCCGGACCTCCCAGGCGAGTCCGGCCTGGACCATGTCCCGGATCCGCGACGAACTGACCACGGCGTCGTCAATCAACACCGGCCCGATCTGCTCCACGGTAAACCCGTGCCGCGCTCCAAGTTCCTGGAGCATGGCGTAGTCGCCCTTGCGGTTGCGGCCAAAGGCGTAATCGTACCCGATGACCATATCCCGCATGCCCAGACCCTCCAAAAGATAGATCCGCACGAACTCCTCGGGTTCCAGTTTGGCCAGGTCCTTGGTAAAGGCGATGCAAAAGGCGTAGTCGAGCCGCAGGGAGGCGATTGATTCCAGCTTTTGGTGCGGCAACATGATGAACGGGGGAGTTCGTGACCCGCTCAGAACCCGCAGCGGGTGGGGCTCAAACGTGACCGCCACGCTGGCAAGGCCGAGGGAAGCGGCTTTTTGGCGCGTCCGGCACAGCAGTTTCTGGTGGCCCATGTGGACTCCGTCAAAATTGCCGATGGTGACGCAGGATTGAGAAACGGTTTGGCGAGCTTCTTCCAGGGTGCGCAAGACCTGCATGGGGGTGTGGTTCTCCTGCCGGATAGGTATGTCGTTATGCGTCTCCCGAACCCGGAAGGCGTTTCGAAACGGCGAAACCGATATCCGTACCGGAAACCCTCGCGTCCTTCAACCATGTGACGATGCCAGAACCGGACAGACCGGTCACGACCAGGACGGCGGGACTGGAAAAAAATCTTTCGCTGACCCCTTGCCAATCGAAGCCGATGCGAGTAGACACCTCTCCTTCGGGCCGAAGTGGTGGAATTGGTAGACACGCTAGGTTCAGGGTCTAGTGGGGGTTTCCCCGTGGGAGTTCGACTCTCCCCTTCGGCACCACAAATTTAAAAGGGATTCAAGCTGTAATGGCTTGGATCCCTTTTTTTATGCTTGCGTTCCCTTGTTCGTTGAAAGATTTTGTTTCAAGCCGAGCCCATCTTTGAGTGGTTCAAGCAATTTGCCATCCATCGCCGCAGCCCGTGGATCACCTCCGCCAGGGGGCGTCCCAGGAGAAAAGGAAGGTGGTCGGGCGGGGTCCCGGCTTTTTCCTGGAGCAGGTCGCGCAGTGCGGCGTCGTAGGCCGTGGCTTGGCGGAGGAGGTCGGCGGATTTCGGGGTGGGGGCTTGGAGGTGGCGGAGCAGGTCGGCGACGGAGCAGCGGGTTTCGTGGTCGCGGACCAGTTCGGCCAGGGCGTTGTCCGGACCCAGGATATCCAGCCTGGACAGGCGCGGCGTCGCGGCGGCCTCGGCCAGCCCGGCGGTGTCCCAGCACTTCAGGGCCGCGCACTCCTGGGGTTTGTTTTCGTGGATGGCGCAGCGGCCAGATGCCCATTCGGACGCTTGGGCGGCGGGAGAGGGATCGGGTAGGTAGAATCGACAGCCCGGCTCACTTTTTGCCGAGCTGTCCACCGCGGACTCTTTCGAGCGCACCTTGACGCATTCCGCGTCCAGCAGGACGACCTGGCCCTTGACCTGGTCGTGAACCGGTTCGCCCACGCGCAGGGTGTAGAGAGCCTCCCGAAGGATGATCGTGTCGC
>SKYX01000287.1 GCA_007127655.1 Desulfonatronum sp. | reverse complement strand
TCACCTGGACCTGGTTCACGCCGGGCAGGTGGTATTCCACCGGGTCCTCCACGGTCATGATGTTCCGGGATTCGCGGATCAGCTCGCGCAGGGCTGCGTAGAGCGTCGTGGTCTTGCCGCTGCCCGTGGGGCCGGTGACCAGGATGATCCCGTGGGGCGCGGCAATCATCCGGGTGATCACGGCCACGGCATCCGGCTCCAGGCCGAGGTCGGACAGGGGCAGAATGTTTTTGGAGCGGTCCAGGATGCGCAGCACGGCCTTTTCGCCGTTGAGCGTGGGCATGGTGGAAACCCGGACGTCCACGTCCTTGCGGCCCACCCGGACCTGAAAGCGTCCGTCCTGCGGAGCGCGGCTCTCGGCAACGTCCATATGCCCCATGACCTTGATCCGGGCCAGCACCGTGGATTGGACCGCCAGCTCCAGGCGACGTTCGGTGTGCAGTTCGCCGTCCACCCGAAACCGGACCTGAAAGCCGTTTTCCCGGCCTTCGAAGTGAATGTCGCTGGCCCCTTGACTTACCGCCTGATGCAACAACCGATTCACCAGCCGGACAATGGGCGCGTCCTCGTGGGACCATCCCAGCAGCTCCCGGCCGGAATCATCCGTTTCCTCGCCCCCGGCCTCGTCGTCCTCCGCCGGGGCGTCCTCTTCCCAGAGCGCCAGGGCCTGCTCCAGGGCCGGAAAAAACACCTCGTTGCGGACCAATTCCGTGCGCACGGCCAGACCGAGCCTCCAGGCCAGGAAGTCGGCCAGGGGTCTGGCCCTGGCGGCCAAAAGCCAGATCCGCAAGACCCCGTCTTCCGCGGCCACGGGCAGAAATTCGTTGCGTCGGGGAAAGGCCAGGTACTGGCTCACGACCTCCTGGGGCAGGCGCGAAAGGTCCGGCGACGCGGCAAACGGGTCACTAACCGTCACGGAGTCAGCTCCCGGCCTGAATCCTGGCTTGGTTCCCGGCCCATTTCCCGGCCCAGCTCTCTTTCCAGATCGATCCCGTGCCGATCCCCGCCCTGCCAGAACTCCCGCTGCAGCAGCTCCCGGCTGGTCCGCTGCCCTTCCCGCAAATCGTCCATGCGCCGCCGGGTCAATTCTTCGGCCTGTTCCACGGTGTTGATGATCCTGGCCGACAGGAAGACCATCAGGGTAGCCTTCTCGGCGGAGACCGCCTCCCGGCGAAACAGCCAGCCCAGGACCGGAACCTTGGACAGACCGGGCACGGCCCGGCGGACCTGTCCGAATTCGTTCTGCATCAGCCCGCTGATGACCATGGTGAAGCCATCCGGAATCTGAACATTGGTTCTGGTATTCCGGTTGCGGGTTCGCGGCCGGTCGTCCTCGCCGGCCGCATCGATCACGTTGCTGACCTCCTGCTCCACCTGCATCCGGATCACCCCGGTCTCGGCATTGATGTGCGGTGTGACCTTCAGCCGGATCCCGACGTCCCGGTATTCGAAGGTCTTGATGGGATTGTTCTGGGTGTCGAATTTCTCACTGACCTGATAGGCACGGTTCTCGCCCACGAAAATTTCCGCCTCAGCATTGTCCAGGGTCATGATCTGCGGCGTGGACAGAATGTTGAAGTCCCGGGCCGTCTTCATGAAGCTGATCAGCGCCCCGAGACTGGAAAAAGTCTCGCCCGCATAGGTGATGGAGTTGCCCAAAGCCCCCACGGTGAATCCCCCCGGCGCCAACGGCGGAGCCGCGGTTGCCAGCAGGGGAGCCAGGTTCGAAGGTGACCCCAGAAAACCGCCCGTGGCCACTCCGTCTGACCCGCCTCCGCCCACGACCCACTCCACGCCGAAATCCTGGCTGTTCTCCAGGGAGGTCTCCACGATCAGGGCCTCCACGAAGACCTGATCCAGGGGACGATCCAGATGGGTGATGATGGACTCCACCTGGCGCTGGATCCGCGGTTCGGCCAGAACCAGCACGGAGTTGGTCTCCGCGTCCGCGGCCACCACGACGCCGCGACCGTTCACGCCCTCCTCCGTCCCGACTCGGTCGCCCTGAAGCAGGGTGCGCAGCACGTCCGCGGCAGAAGAGGCCCTGGCATTTTTCAAGGCGTACATGCTCATGTCCGCGCTGGAGTCGGCGATCCGGTCCAGGTTGTCCAGCAGGCCGCGCACGGCCTGGCGCTGTTCCTCGGACCCGGCCACCAGCAGGGAGTTGGACCATTCCACTGCCAGGATCACCGGCGTCTCGGCCAGATGGCCGCGGGAAAACAGTTCCTCGTACAGCTGCCCCACCTTCCGGGCCGTGACTCCGGCCTGGGCCTGATGCAGGGGCAGCAACTCCACATCCCAGCGCGTGCCCAGGGACAGCACCGCCTCCAGGACCTCCTGCATCTTGCGCACCCTGGAGCGGGTGTCCCGGAGCAGCAGGGCCTGGGCCTGGGGAATCTCCATGATCATCCCGAACCGGGAGGCAAAGGGTTGCAAGAGTTCGCTGACCTGCTCTCGGGGCAAACGCTGGTGCAGGCGGATGACCGTGGTCATCAGTTCGCTGTCCTCCCCGGGCTCCAGCCCGGGCCGAAGGGGATCAACCATTTCCGCGGCTTGCGGGGACTGCAAGACGTAGAACAGGTCGCCCTGGGCCACCAGGTCCAGGTTGTTGCTGGCCAGGACCCGGTCCAGAACGGCCAACAACTCCGGTTCGGTCATGGGAGCCTGGGAATGCAGAGAGACCTTCACCGGGGGTATCTGATCCTCGCGAAAAACCATGTTCCGGCCGGTGAACCGGCCAACAAAGACGATGAAGTCCCGCAGCGTGATCCCTTCCAGGTTGGCGGTCATCCGCTGTTCTTCAGTAACTTCCGCTTCCTGGGCCGAAGACACTCCCCAAGAAAGCATGAGCACCAAAAGCACGAACACCAGGACGATCAAACATCGAGCACCGTAACATACCGAATCATTTTTCATGGAAACCGTTCCTATCATCTTCGCCGGACGAGGGTCATCGCATAACGGAGAGCTAAGGGATATGGCTGTTACTGAAATACCGTTTTTGAATTTGGTAGTGCAGGCATCTTGCCTGCACGGACAGGCAGGATGCCTGTCCTACCATTGAGAT
>SKYX01000378.1 GCA_007127655.1 Desulfonatronum sp. | reverse complement strand
GGACCAGGTGCCGTCGGGGAGGCGCTCGTGCATATGCTTGCCGCTGGTGATGCTCACCCGGCTGGCCAGGATGGTGTTGGCCTGGAGGTGGGCCGTGCCGATGACGTTGTAGTTGCCCAGGGAGACATGGTCCTCCACCACCGCGCCGCGGTGGGTGAACAGGGAGCCGAAGCCGATGTGGCAGTCCAGGCTGCAGCGCTTCAGGGTGAAGGAATAGAATGCCTTGCGCAGGTACAGGCCCGGCAGGCCCGGGAGCAGGGCGAAGACATGGGTCCAGAAGGTGAAGACCGCCTCGCCGTGGGACGAGAGCGCCTGCTCCACACGGCAGGTCAGGGCGCAGGGGGCGGCCAGGACCAGGGCCGCGAAGGTGCAGATTTGTTTCAGGACGCGGCGCATGGCGGGCCGGCAGGGTGCGCCGGGAGTGGTTTGAGCGTGGTGGCCGGTTGGGGCGATGTCACGTGGTCTCCTTGGCAGTCCGTAGAAAAAATCCCCAATTGCTGCGTTGCTGATCGTGCCGCCTTGTTGGTCGGGGCGAAGGGCAGGCGCAAGGCCTGCCCCTACAAGGCGCGATTCTGCGCATGATCATCCGGAACAAGATGCCAAATATGTCAACCTGTTCTGAACCATCCCAACAACCAATCAGCTGATCGACAATTAAACAAATAACTGATGATGGTTCATCGCTTACGACAAGCAGGTTGATTTTATGTAGGGGCGGCCCTCGCGGCCGCCCTGGGTTGGCGAGGCAACGAGGAGCAAGGATTGACAAACGATCAACCGTGCCGCCATGTTGTAATGGGCGAAGGGCAGGCGCAAGGCCTGCCCCTACAAGGCGCGATTATGCCCACGATCATCTGGAACACGATGCCAATGTGTCAACCAGAATTGAACCATCCCTTTGGCCCAATATGGTTTTGGACTGTTTTTCCGCTCCGGGTATCCCAACGGGATTCCGCACCATAGCCCAGGGTTGCGGTAGCTACCCTGGGATCAAGGTCATGTTCGTTTCTTCAACCCCAACGGGGGTGCGTACGTATTTCGATCGTTCCCATGCTCCAGCGTGGGAACGATCGGAAACGCCCCGGAAAGGGCAACCACGGAGGGCCGGCAAATCAGGTCCTGGCGGCCCTGGCGGCTTGATCCTCTGCATCCCAGTGCGGCAGCATCTTCGCGAAAAAAGAAGCCACGTGCTGGATGGTGTCGATGCGGAACCACTGCCGGGTGTACTTGAAGCGGATTCCGCCCAGGGCCAGGTCGGGCCGGGGTGCGAAGTAGAGCGAATCCTCGGTGTTCACCAGATGCAGTAGGGCCCAGGCGGCCAGACGCAGGGCGGGCCAGAGTTCCGAGGCGGTTTTCCGGTCGCCCATTTTTACGGCCAGCTCGTACGCCCCCAGCAGCCCCTCGCAGCGGGCCCCGTCCGCGTACGGGTAATCCCCGAAATTGTAGTAGAACGCTCCGGCATAATCCGGACAGGGCGCGTCCGTGACCGTGTACATCAGCTGGACCATCTTCCGGGCGTCGGCAAAGACGAAGTCCGCGTATGACGGATCGCGTATTTCCGGAAAGTCCCAGAGTTCCTTAATGCCCATCATCAGCCAGGAGTCCGAAGGCAGGACCGTGTACTCCGAGGCCCGGGTCCTGGGCCGGACCACCAGGAGGAAATCCAGGGCCTTGCGCAGCTTTTCACAAATAAGCTTTCTGTCCGCTGGCGCGGCTAGATGCAGATATCTGGCCAGTCCGCAGACCGCCTCTCCGGGATAATAAAAGGAAAAATACTTTTGATTTTCCTCCTCGGTGACCGGCTTGTCCAGGTAGATGTTGTAGTAGATGAATTCCCCGCTGGCTGTGACCTGATTGACCAGGTGCCAGGCCAGCCTTTCCGCCCAGGCCTGGTAGCGGTCATCGCCGGTGAAAAGCTGGTATTCGGCCAGCATGTACAGGGCAATGGCCGATCCGCCCAGCTTGCCCTTTTTCTCGCTATAGACAAAACCGCCCTCTCGGCCCTGGTACTCTTGGATCCGGGTCTGATCCAGGAGATACTCCACAGCCCGCCTGACGTTTTCCAGGGTCTGCCCGGTGCGGGCGTATTTCTCGTAAAACAGGCAGGTCAGGGCCCCGCCGCAGTGACGCAGGATGTTGTAGTAGGGGTTCTTCCGGGGGTCCCGGTGCGGGTGCTCATGGTCCCTGCGGGTGTCCAGGGCCGCGTCGTAGTAGTAGAGGAACTTGCCGCCCTGCTCCTGGGTCAGCTGGATGTGCGAGATGGCCAGGTTCACGGCGTGTTCCAGCCTGCCCTTGGTCAGCTCCCCCATCACCGGGTGGCCGCGATACAGGCGCAGCCAGGTGTTTTTCCCGGCATCTCCGCGTGAGACGAAACTCAGGGACCTAAACCGCTGGAAAACAGCCTGGCGCACGTACTCTTCGCCGTGCACCCGGTGCAGGTAGTCCCGCAACTGGCCCATGCTCATGATCGAGCGGGCATAGGCGTCGCCCGGCAAGAAGAGGTGCAGCTTGCCGTCCGGCCCGAGATACTCCAGCCCGTCCACGCCGATCTCGAAGTGCTGCTCATGGCCGTGGCGCAGGCGCAGTTTGTAGAAGTCCACGCGCACCGGCTGGTCCACGACAAAGTCCATCTGCAACCGAAACGGCTTCGTTGCCAGCTCCTGCCGGCGGGGGTGTCGCAGCAGACGCTGGAACACGAAGGAAAAGGCTTTTTTCGCGGCCTCCCCGCCCCGGCTGACCAGGATCCGGCGCTTCCCAGGGGCATAGAGGATCAGGGTCAGGCGGACATACTCCTGGGGAAAGCTTGTCCTGCCAAAGAGCTGCTGGATTGCGTTGCCGATGCAGGCCCCGCTGCGAATGCCCGAGACCAGGGCCAGCAAGAAGACTTCATCGGCTTTTGTGGCAACATGGGCCGGCAAATGCTTTTCCGGGGCATCGAATGGGGCCTGGCGCCTGCCGGGCTCTTGGATCATGCCATAGCTCCTTGATGGATAAAAGGCTTTATGAACTGGCAGACCGCTTTGGTAAGGGCCAAGAGCGGCCCTTCTGGCTTCCCGGCCAGGAATTCCAGGTC
>SKYX01000076.1 GCA_007127655.1 Desulfonatronum sp. | reverse complement strand
TGTGGCGTGTACCCGGGATAACCCAGGATTTTCTCATGCCACTGACCACAAACCACCCATCACCAAATTTGTTCTGGTGGCCTTGGCGGAGGGGACACACCCGACCCCATTCCGAACTCGGCAGTTAAGCCCTCCAGCGCCGATGATACTGCGGTTCTAACCGTGGGAAAGTAGGACGCCGCCAGATCATTTCTCATTACAAAAACGCCCGCTTAGATAAACTAAGCGGGCGTTTTTGCGTCTGCAACACAAAATTGGCACGCAGAAAAGGGTTGAGATGACTCCAACGCGAACAAATTTTTGCTGATGAAAAACCGAGCAAACCATCCGTAAAAGCTATCTTGATTGATAATGAAATAATTAGAAAATTGCTGTTTTTTGTTGATTTATCGACTTCAATTATATTTTGCATTTCCCTTGACGCGTGCAAAGTCAGGCTGGGTCAGGGAATGGGCAGGGGATGGATTCTCTTCGAATATCTAACGGGTTAGCATAAAAAATGTATTTTTTGCATGCTATTTCGAAGTATTATCTTTTATGAAAATGTGGTTTGCTGATGAATAAAATGGCTGATACGCTGGTTGCTCCAAAAAACTGAACCAGTGTAAGCATCAACCTCATGAGCGTCCTCTGGAAAAAATCCCTTGAAATTTTAGAAAAATCAATCAATCCGACACATGTACGGGCTTGGTTGACTCCGCTGCAAGCCCGTTTGGATCGAGATGGATTAACTCTTACCGCTTCCAACGGGTTCGTGGTATCTTGGGTCAAGAACCGTTACTTGGGGGCCATCGAACAAGCCGTACGTCAAGCCGCGAATCGGGAGCTTCCCATCCGGATCGACTGTGCCTCGCTTGACGGAACCAACGAGAGGCCTGGAGGAACGCCCGGGCTTGTCTCGTCAAATCTTTCCGAAATCATTGCCAGTGACGCATCAACGCAATCCCCGAAGACAACAACGAAGAACATCCCTGCACATATTTCTGGGACCGCTCTCGGCCTGGATGGTCGCATTGAGCGTTCCGTACCCCAACGAGCCCGTCAACATCACACTCCAGTAGGACGCCAGCACGCCCTGCCTCTTCCCGTCTCCACGCCTGAGTCCATGCCCCGAATGATCGGTGATGCGGCTTCGGACGGTGCTGCGTCTCCTGCTGGAGCTTGGCGATTTTCGTTCCGGGACTTCGTGGTTGGCCCCAGCAACGAATTGGCCTTTAGCGCTTCCCGGAGTATCTGTCGTCATCAGTTGGTCACGGATCAGTTCTATCTTTGTTCCGCGCCAGGCCTGGGTAAGACCCATCTGCTCCAAGCTATCGGTCAAGAGTTGGCGGCGAATGCCGGCACAAGGCAGGGCCGGGTCCGGTTGGCGTATCTCACCGCCGAAGATTTCGCCTGTCGGATGGTCATGGCCCTGAAACAACGTGAAATGGAGAGCTTCAAGGCCGGTTTCCGGGATGGGGTGGACGTTCTGCTCCTGGAAGACATCCACTTTCTTCAGGGCAAGGAAAAGACTCAAGAGGAGTTATTGGCTACGGTCAAGTCCTTGCGATCCGCCGGGAAAAAGGTCGTGTTCACCAGCTCCTTCCTCCCCAAGGAATTGCCCAAGCTGGACAGTCTTCTTGCATCGCAGTTCTGCGACGGATTCATGGCCGTGATCGACAAACCCGACTTTGAAACCCGAATGCGCATCCTGGAAGCCAAAGCCCGTGTGTTTCAGGTTCAGATTCCGCATGATGTGAACGAGTTGTTCGCCAACTCCATTCAAAGCGATATCCGCCTTCTGGAAAATTGCCTCCAGAATCTGGTGATCAAGGCGCGGCTGATGAACCAGCGCATCACCCACGGCCTGGCCCTGGAAGTGTTGAAAAACTATGCCCCCAACACCCCCAAACCGGACCTGGAGAAAATCATCGCCTTCATTTGCCGATCGTTCAATCTTTCCCATGACAACCTGCGGACCAAAAGTCGAAAAAAGGAAAACGTCCTGGCCCGAAATACGATTTTTTATTTGGCCCGAAAGCATACGGATCTGTCCTTGAAGAACATCGGCGAAGTCTTTAACCGCAAGCACTCCACCGTGATCAAGGGCATTACCCAGGTGGAGCGGGAAATGTCCCGTCAGAGCCCGGTGGGCCGCCAGATGGACCGTTTGGTTCAGACCTTGGAAGCCCAGACCACCGGCCAGAGCACGATCCACTAATCCCGCGGGGCTGTCTCTTATGATTGGAAACGGGACGGGGTCATCGTCCGTTTCGGTCTCAAGCATCCCATGATTTGATTTTCGACCACGCGTCAAGGACTTGCTCACGTTGCGCGTCCAGGGAGAAAGCATCGGCGGTAAGCTGGCCTGCTTGGAGGGCTTTGTCCAACTTCGGCCCTTTTCCCGTCCAGCAATGGACGGCCTGTTCCAGGGCCAGGACTGCGGCCAGGGCGTCGGCGTCCGGGACCCAAAAGCCGTTTCCCGGCCATGGGTTCTTTGGGACAGGAAACCAGGGACGCCGGTGTTCTTGATCTTCCCATCCTCTTTCTAGGATGGGGGTCATATACTCCCACCCTCCAAATCCGGTAAATCCCACGGGCAAGCAGCCGCAAGCCATGGCTTCCAATGGCGGCAGCGGGCAGCCTTCCGGAAAGCCGGTGGCCAGGAAAATGTGATTTTGGGTCAATAGGTTGGGGACCTCTGCGTGGGATCGGCCTTGGATGTCGGTCCATATCATTTTATCTGCGCTGCCAAATTCCGAATTTCTGGCGGTAAACACGTCCCGGATCAGTTCAGCCAGGGCTTTGTTCTTTCGTGGCATGAAGGCCACGCGCAACGGACCGTCCGGTTTCCGTTTCGGAGGACGAAACTGAGATCGATCGATGCCTGGCCGTACCACCAGGCTTGACCGGCCCAAGGCTTGCTCAATGAACCAGGCCACCGGACGCGAAACGGCCAGAAAGGAGACGGGCAGGTCGTGCCAGGACACGCCCTGAGGCAGGCTGGAAAAAAGATAGGCCCAGTTCTGGACGTAAACCACGCACTTCGCCCCGGCACGCAGGCCCGGAGCGAGGGCGTTGGGCCATCCTTCAGGAACCATCCAGATATCATTGC
>SKYX01000160.1 GCA_007127655.1 Desulfonatronum sp. | reverse complement strand
CAGAATGGATTGCGCGAACTGCTTTTGGGCGTAGTGGGTTTCGGCTTGCCAATACAATGCATTGGGCATCAGGGGGTGGCCTGGAAAACGTTCTTGAAAGTCGAGAAAATCTACTCGGGCCTGGGCGTATTCTCCTCGGTAATATTTGGCCAGGGCCTGATCGTACAACTCCTTGGCCTCGTTTGGCGTCCGTGAAGAAGCTGGTTCTGATGGTTGTGGCCTGGGAGTCGGCGCGGGCCGGATTTCAGGTTCCTGAGTTTGGGGCGGCGGAGGTTCGGAAGGCGTTCGCAATGGTTGGTCTGTTTCGAAAGGCAGGGACTTTGCGGGCGACGGTTCCGGAGCCTGCCGGGAAGGTTCCTTGACGACCGGCTTGGTCGGGCCTTGGGCGGCAAGAACATCCTGAAGAACATGTTCCTGCTGCAATAATGCCAGCTCCATGGAGTCCAGACGTTCCCGGAATTCTTCCGTCAAGCGATCCTGCTTGTCACGAACCTCCACCAGGGCATACTCCAAGTTGCCGATACGACCTTGCTGCAACGACGGGGATGCGCAACCGGCAAGCCCTAGCGCAAGCAGTCCCATCCCGATGACCAAGGACATCCAATGTTGACTCATGGAATATCTCCTTCCCAACCGTTCAATGGTGATACCCCGTCCCCCGCTGGATAGTCAGAGCCCGATAAATCTGCTCAAACAATACCACTCGGGCCAATTCATGGGGCAAGGTCATGGAACTCAGGCTGATCAGATGGTCGCAACGCTCCCGGAAATCTCCGGAAAACCCGAAGGCTCCGCCCAGCACGAAACAAGGCCTGCGCACCGGGTCTTCCCACCATGTTTTTAGGGCCGCGGCAAAGGTTTCCGAGGAATACCCTCGTCCCGCCGCGTCCAAGCCCAGGACCCGGTCCTTGGGTCCCAACTTGGCCATCAACGTCTTGCCCTCCATGTCGAGTCGATGTTCCAGAGTCAGATGACCCGGAGCGTCCTTGATCTCCACACGTTCAAACCGGACAAACCGCCCGATCAATGTCGCATAATGCTCAGCAGCTCGCACCCAGTGTGGTGTCTTCAATCGCCCCACCGCCAGGCAGGCTATGGCTTTCATCCGGACGTCACAGCACTTTTATGAGAATTCCAATCAGTATACTTACCTGGGCAAACTGTAGTGTTAGAGGTGATCTTTCAACGCTTCCCTGGTCAGCCGAGCGATGTCGTCAAGATCCGTGCAGAGGATGACGCCGGCGGCCTGGAGACGATCGAGTTTGGCCTGGATGCCACCGCCGCCTTTTTCCAGAATGGCTCCGGCATGGCCGAGTCGCTTGCCCTCGGGGGCGGTCCGCCCGGCGATGAAGGCCAGGATCGGTCTATCCCAACCCATGGTCCGCAGGTACTCGGCAGTTTCCTCTTCGGCTCGGCCGCCGATCTCGCCCAGAATCAACACGGCTTCGGTCCGGGGATCAGCGACCACCAACTCGGCGCAGGGCGTCAACCCTAATCCAACGTAAGGGTCTCCCCCCACGCCGATGCACACGGATTGACCGATGCCGGCCGCGGAAAGCCGATGCACGGTTTCATAGGTCAGCGTTCCGCTGCGGGAGAGCACGGCCACCGGTCCGGGGGTGAAGATATGGCCGGGCATGATCCCGACCTTGGTCTCGCCGGGCACAATCAGGCCGGGAGTATTGGGACCGATCAGCCTGCTGGGCGAGCCATCAAGCTGCTTGAGCACCCGGAGCATGTCCATTTGAGGAATACCCTCGGTAATGCAGACAATCCAAGGCACTCCGGCCAGGGCCGCCTCCAGGATGGCGTCCGCGGCCACCGCGGCGGGAACAAAAATGATGGAGACGTCGATCTGGTGTTTGGATACCGCTTCGGCCACACTGGAGTAGACCGGCAACCCGAGCACGCTCTCCCCGCCTTTAAAGGGCGTCACCCCGGCTACAACCCGCGTCCCGTATTCCTGCATGAGGGCGGCATGTCGTTGCCCTTCTCTTCCGGTCAATCCCTGCACCAGGACTTGGGAGGAAGCATCCAGGCCGAAGGGTTGATCGCGACGCAACGTTTCAGTGGTAGGAGTGGAAGATGCCCCTACGAAGGGCGTCGTGAACGGACCTGAGGCCAATCCGCCGTTTTCCGCGACGATTGGGGATTGGCTTGGGACAAGCGTCTTCAAAACGGCCAGGGCTTGGCTCAAGTCGTCGGTCACATGCAGGGCGTTGCCAGGCACATCCGCCAGCAAGGCGCAACCGGCCTCGGCCCCATGCCCGGAAAGCCTCACCACCACAGGCTTGGACGGCGGGCGGCCGCCCAGGGCGTTCTTCAAAGCCGCGGCCACCTTTTCACAGGAAAGGATTCCACCGAACAGGTTGATCAACACGGCTTCGACCTGAGGGTCGTCGAGCAGGATGGCCATGGCCGCGTCCATGGCCTTTTGACCGGCGCCTCCGCCCAGGTCGAGAAAATTGGCCGGATCCAGGCCGGAAAAGGTAAGCAGGTCCATGGTGGCCATGGCCAGCCCGGCCCCGTTGACCATCAGGCCCACCCGACCGCCGAAGCGGTGATAGCTCAATCCCGCCTGCCTGGCCCTGCATTCCTGATCGCTGAAGTAAACGTCCCGTTCATAGCGCCGCAATTCCGGTCGCTGATCCGCCATGTTGTCGTCCACCTCCACCTTGCCGTCCAGAGCCAGCCAACGGTTGTCCCGTGTCAGAACCAAGGGGTTGATTTCCGCAAGCAGCAAACCGTTGCGCAGGAAGCAGTTCCAAAGGTTGCGCACCAGGGTTTGAAAGCCCGGCCAAAAGGCCTTGGCAGCGTCCCGGTCCAGCCCCAAATGAAAAAAGGCCGTACGGATGTGATGGTCCCCCAGCCCGGCCAGGGAATTGAGCTTTTGGATTAAAAGATTGTTCGGATCCTCGGCACCGATGGCTTCCACGTCTACTCCGCCCCGGCGTCCAACGGTCAGCACCGGGCAGCCCCACTCCCGGTGCATGGTCAGGCTGAGATAGAACTCCCGGGCGATGTCCGCCCGTTGTTCAATGCGCAGTAACGGGACCTTCCGGTCGTTGACGGTCATTTGAAACAGGCCCTCTGCGTCGGTGAACAGATCTTCAAGGGAGTTCACGGAGGTGATTCCGCCTTGTTTACCACGTCCGCCGGAGAGCACCTGAATCTTGAGCATCCAGGGCGTGGGTATCCCGAGCAATCGGGACGTCAGTTCCAAACGTCGCCCTTCGGCAAAATCGTCCGGAGAAAACAACAGGCCTTTTGGCGTGGGAACGCCTGATTCCTCAAAAAGTGTCTTGCCGTCATGTTCGTTCAGTTGCATATGCGCTCCGCTAAACAAAGCCTTTCCAGTTGTCAAAGACATGCCAATGAGGGTAGAGATAGTATCTCGATGCGCAGGACTCCTCCTCAAATATCATCCATCCCCCACTTGATGCACCATATCCGCCATATTATCCTGAGTTGTCTGCTGGTCCTGACCGCGGTCGCAATCCCTATCCCCGGCATGGGGGCCACGTTGCTGGCTCTGGACAACCTGGTGGTGGACAGCCAAGCCGAAAGAATCCATCTCCGCTTCGGGCTGCGTCTGGAACAGCCCGAACCCGTCTCCGCCGTCCTGCACGAAGGAGTTGACCTCTGGTTGGAAGGGACCGCCCGTCTGATCTCCAAGCGCTTGTTCTTGCCCAACAGAATTCTTCACGAACAGACCTTCGAGCATGTCTTGGAGTGGAACCCGCTGACTCAAGAATACGAGCTGACGTTGCCCCAGAAGGAACATCTGGTCAAGGCCAAGGAACTTAAGGACTTGATCGCCGAACACTGGCGGGAGATCAGCCTGGAAATGGGAGAATGGTCCTTGCTGGTTCCGGGCCAGACCTACCACATGGAATTGGAAGTTACCCTGGATCGCCGGGACATCCCCATTTGGATGCGTCGCGTGCTCTTCTTCTGGTCCTGGGACGTGATGACCCCGATCCGCTACGAACTGGAATTCTCCGTCCCTTGAGCGCCGTCGGTCAAGGTTGATCGCGCGTCCGTCGCTCAGGGGTGACCGCGTACCCACCCACCATGCCCGAACCTTCGCCCTCCCCCGACCCAATCAAGATCAGCGTTCCGGACAGCGTCCAGCGCAAGCGCCGACAGCGCGAGCTGTATCTGGCGTTGTTCGGTTTTATCGCCGTGGTCGTGTTGGTCTGGGTGCAGCTCATTTTCCTGCGGGTGGACTCCTACGTCTTTTTTGCCCTGTACAACCTGAACTTCATTCTGTTGCTGGTCGTCCTGTTTCTGGTGGCCAGAAACGTGGTCAAGCTCATTTTGGAGCGACGACGCAAGGTTATCGGGGTCCGGCTGCGGACCAGACTGGTTCTGGCCTTCGTCTCCCTCTCCCTGGTCCCCACAGTTCTGCTGTTTCTGATTTCCCTGATCTTCGTGCGCACTTCCGTGGACTTCTGGTTCGAAGGCCAGATTGAAAAATCCCTGGAACAAGCCTTGACCGTCGGGCAATCCTTCTACTCATCGGCCCAGGAACGCCTGGAGCAGCGCGGTGAATTCCTGGTCAACCATATCCGAGAGCGGGAGTTCGCCTGGGGTGGGCGACCCATGCACGCCTTTTTGGACGAGAAGCGCCTGGAGTACGGGCTGGGGTTGACCGGCGTACTCTCGCCAGGACTGAACGAGCAAAACTGGCATGCCAATGAGGACTGGACCGCGGCCTGGCCCAGCGTCCGTGCGGAGCTAAACCTGGAATCCTTGCAAGAGAACCCGCGGATTCTCTCCGCCATTCATCCCGGACCCAACTCCGATCTGGTCGTGGGGGTGCTGCCCGTGGACGGTGGAAAATCGGGTTATCTGATTTTGGGCGACAGCCTGGGCGAGGGACTCATGTTCAAGTTGCGCCAGATCGTCCGGGGTGTCGACGAGTACAAAAAACTGCAAACCCTGAAGTACCCTCTGAAGGTCACTCTCTACCTGGTCCTGGGATTGATCACCTTGCTGATCATCCTGGCCGCGATCTGGTTCGGCTTTCGCCTGGCCAAGGAACTCTCCGCTCCGGTCCAGGCCCTGGCCTTGGGCACCCAGCGCATCGCCGAGGGGGACTTGGCATTCCGCCTCCAGGACGACTCCAAAGACGAACTGGGCATGTTGGTCCAGTCCTTCAACCACATGGTTCGGGATCTGGAGTCCAGCCGGGCGAAACTGACCAGGGCCAACGTCCGCCTGGAAGATCAAAACCGGGAACTGGAGACCAGGGGCCAGTACATGGAGGCGGTTCTCGACAACATCACTTCCGGAGTGGTCTCCATCGGCCCGGACGGGCGGGTGACCACGGTGAACAAGGCCGCGGAGGCGATCCTGAATTTTGATTCCCGACAAATTCTGGGCAAGACGCCTAACGAATTCCTGCATCAGGATTATCTGGGAATGCTCCAGGGGGTGATCAAACACCTGCACACCCACCCCCGGGCCAAATGGCAGCGGCAATTGGATTTGCGCATGGGGTCCAGGGAAATCAAGCTGCTGGTGAACATCGTCCACCTCCAGGACCAGGGCGGGGTTATCGCCGTCTTCGAGGACGTCACGGAACTGGAGAAAATGCAGCGCATGGCCGCCTGGAAGGACGTGGCCCGGCGGATCGCCCATGAAATCAAGAACCCGCTGACGCCCATCAAGCTTTCAGCTCAGCGGCTGGAACGCAAGTTCGCGGCGCAGGTGGACGACCGGACTGTCTTTGATCAGTGCACCAAAATCATCATCCGCCAGGTGGAACATCTCCAGCGCATGGTTCAGGAGTTTTCCTCCTTCGCCAAGCTGCCGGAAGTCCGCCCCTTCGAAAACGCCCTGGAACCGCACCTGGAGGAAATCGTGGACATGTTCCGCAACAGCCACGTGCGCATCAAGTGGACCCTGGATGTGGACGGCCTGATTCCCCCGGTGCGCTTCGATCCTGAAGCCCTGCGCCGCGTTTGGATCAACCTGCTGACCAACGCCGTGGAGGCCCTCGAGGATCATGACCAGCCGGAAGTGCGGATCCAGCTCACTCACGACCCGGAAAATCAGTCGGTGCGGATCGAGTTCCAGGACAACGGGCAGGGCCTCAGTCAGGCCGACGACATGCAGAACATCTTCGAGCCCTACTTTTCCCGCAAGAAAGGCGGAACCGGCCTGGGCCTGACCATCGCCAAGTCCATCGTCGGAGAGCACCAGGGAACGATCAGGGTGCGCCCCAACACGCCGCGCGGGTGCGTCTTCGAGGTCGTCCTGCCAGCATAAGGCGACATGTCGAGGCGGTTCGCGAACCGCCACCGACCGCCCCCCCTTCTCTCCCTTACTCTTCCCTTTTCTCCATGGCCTTTTTCAACTGCTCGCCCAGAGACCCCATGGGAGCCGTTTCCTGGGCCGCGTGGCCGCGCCAGTCCTCGCCCTGGTCGGCGCCGGGCAAGGCCAGGGAAATACGGCGCTTATCCCCGTCCACCACGTCGACGACCACCGGCAGCACGTCTCCGGGCTTTGCCTTGGCGTAGGTCTCGTCTTCGGCGCGCTCCAGGCGAGAAATAGGCAACAGGCCCACGACTCCAGGCTCCAGGCGAACGAACATGCCGAATTTTTCCCGCTTTTCCATGGTTCCCTGAACCACGTGACCTTTCTTGAACCGTTCGGCCACCCCCTCCCAGGGATCGCCTTCGGCGTCGCGCATGGACAGGGCGATGCGCCGGCTTTGCGGATCAATGGATTTGATCATCACCGGGACGCTGTCGCCCACGGCCACCACATCTCCGGGCTTGTGCACCCGCTTCAGGTAGCTCATCTCACTGACATGCACGAGGCCTTCGATTCCCGGAGCGATTTCCATGAACGCCCCGAACGGGGCCAGGTTGGTCACCCGTCCGTTCAGCTTGGCTCCCACCTGGACCTCTCCGGCCAAGCGAACCCAAGGATCTTCCATGGCCTGCTTCATGGACAACTCCAGGCGGATTCCCTTGCCCTGGTCGTCGACCTTGAGCAGCTTGACCGTGACTTGTTCGCCAACGGCCACCACGTCTTCCGGTGAAACATTTCGGGACCAGCCCAGTTCGGAGACGTGCACCAGCCCTTCCAGTCCTGGGGCCAATTCCACGAACGCGCCGAAGGGGGCCAGCCGGGACACCGTGCCTTGGATCAGGTCTCCGAGCTTGTTCCGCTCCAGAAACTCGGCCAGGGTCTCGGCCAGTTCCCGGTCCAAAAGCGATCGTCGGGACACCACGATATTGCGTCCGCGCTCCTCGACCTTGGTGATCAAAAACTGCATGGTTTCGCCCACCAGGGCTTCCGGATCCTCCACCGGACGGCGATCCACCTGACTGAGCGGACAAAAGGCCGTCTTGTCCAGAATTCGGACCCGGAACCCTCCCTTGCAGGTTTCCTTGATCTTGCCTTCCACCGGGATGCCTTCTTCCATGGCCTGCCGCAATTGTTCCAGGCCGCCTTCCCCGCTCAGGGCCTTGGCCAGACGGATCTGGCCACCTTGGACAGCCACCACGAACAACTCGACCTCATCGCCTTCCCGCAAAGTGAACGTGCCGTCCTTGTCCTGGAGTTCCTGCTTTTCAATCACTCCGTCGCTTTTGGTCCCGGTATCCACGTAGACCATCTCCTCGCTGACGGCGATGATCCGCCCCTTGATTCTGTCGCCCACGCGCAGATCGGGCTTCATTTCAATTTCAGAGGCCTCGAACATCTCGGCAAAGCTCTGTTCCATCTGGGAATCGGACATACGGTGTGCTCCTGTGCAAGGTCGTTTGGGCAACGGCTGGTTGGGGGTTACAGGGTGGGGCCGGCGGTCGTGTCGACCCATCGGCGAATCGCGTTCAGTTCATCGTTCCAGTCGGAAGAAAATCGCAATTTCAAAAATTGTACAAACATCTGGTCAAAAAAGAACAAGGCCCGCTCCAACAGGTACATCTTCTCCAGAAACGGGCCGTCCGGGTCCTGGCCCTCTTCCAGGCGAAACTCCACCTTGGGCGTCTTGAAACCGGCCGTGGAAAAATCTTCGGCCTTCAGCGTAACCTGCCAGCCATGGCCGTCCTCTTCCATGCGCAGCTTGGCCTGATGCACCTTCTTACCGCGCAACAAGCCACTTTTGGCTTCGTGCAACTCCGCTCCGGGGCCGCTGCTGACCGCGGTTTCCAGGTATTCGCCTTCCCCGCTTTGGACCATGACCCGGCCTTCAAAGGTCAGGCCAAAGGGGATGCCATCCGTGGTTTGCCATTGGCCGTTGGTCCGTTCGCTGCGAAACCAGATCCAGGTCAGAAATTCCTGACCCAGGGCCAGATCCTTGGCTTTGATGGTCTCCAGGCTCATGAAGCGCTCTCCCCGAAAGGTTCTCCCACAGGCTTTCTGACCGGAACAAACATCGACCCTTCAAAGCCGGTGAAGCGCCCTTCCGCCGCGTCTCCCAGAAGCTCCAGCCCCAGGACCACCGGGGACAAGGGCTCCGGTTCGGCTTCAAAGGTTTTGGCGAACAGTTCTTCGAACAGGGTGCGGACCTTGGTGTTGGTGGTGGCCAGATACACCCGGTTGTCCCGCACGCTCCAGACCACGTCGAACACGGCCGGGATCGGCAGGCTGCGCATCAAGAGGCGTTGCCGGACTTGATCGCGCAGTTCGGTTTTCTGGTCCTTGCTCAGAAATTTCTTGCCCTCCGCGGCCAGTTGGCCCATCCGCTCCCGAAGGGCGATCATCCAGTGCTTCTTGAACACCGCCGGAGGGACGCGCCGGGTGTCCAGGCGTAAGGAAAAGGCCAGATAGGGTCCTTTTTCCGGACCGGCCGTGGCCCACTCCGCGTCCAACAGGTCATCGAAGCAGACCCAGCCGAAAGAGCGCTCCTCCATGCTCTGGTCGATGTCCACGAAGGCAAAGCGTTTCAGCCTGAGTTGGACATCGGAAAGCACCTCGTCCCCGACCTCGTCCGGCAAACGGTATCGGGTCAGTCCCGTGCTCGCGGAAAGAAACCCCACTATTCGACTCCCTATCCAACCAAAATTATTGTATGACCGTAAACTCCGAATCCTGGGCCTGCTCCGCCACCACGGTGTTGGTCAGCAGGGCCACTTCGGAGATTTCCACCTGGACTTCATCGCCCGGACGCATCGGTCCGATTCCGGGCGGCGTTCCGGTCAGGATCACGTCTCCGGGGAGCAGGGTCATCACGCTGGAGGCGAAACTAAGCAGCTCCCAGGCGCTGAAGATCATGTCGCCGGTACTTCCTTCCTGGCGGACCTCGCCGTTGACCCGGGTAATCAAGGTCAAGGCGGCCGGGTCCGGCACCTCGGTCTCGATCCAGGGACCGATGGGGCCGAAGGTATCGAAACCCTTGGCCCGTCCGTACAGCCCGTCCCTGGTTTGCAGGTCCCGGGCCGTGACATCGTTGGCGCAGGTGTATCCGAAAATGTATTCCGAGGCCTCGGCCACGCCGACCCGGCGGCACGGCTTGCCTATGACCACGGCCAACTCCCCTTCATAATCCACCCGCGAGGATTGCAACGGCAGCACGATGGACTGCCATGCTCCGATAATCGAAGACGGCGGCTTGAAAAACAGCACCGGCTCCTCCGGTACGGTCTTGCCCATTTCCTCGGCATGGGCATGGTAGTTCAAGGCCGCGCAGATGATCTTGCTGGGCGCGACCGGAGGCAGCAAGGCCACCTGATCCAGGGGGATCGGATCATTCAACCCCATGTCCTTGTTCAGACACAACACATGGTCCGGCTCCAGAGTGGCGTAAAACGTCTTCCCCGCATACTGCACTCGCACGACTCGCATAAAAAACTCCCGTTTTTTGGGTTCAGCGGTTCACTGTTCAACGGTTCAACGGTTTCAAGCGCGATGTTCACATTGTCCTCCTGGAAAAAAACAGATGAAGCTATGAACAAACATGACACCACCTCTTCAACCGTTGAACCGTGAACCACTGAACCGTTGAACCTTTTCTTCACACCCCGACCACCACCGGCACAACCACGGGGTCGCGGTGAAGAACCTTACGGAAAAAGTTGCGTAGGACCACGCGGATGCGTTCCGCATTTTTTTTAGGTGAAGCCTTGGGATTGGACTCGAACACGTCCAGGATCAGGCACTTGGAATCGTCCAGGACGTGCTCGAACTGCTGCTCGAAGACAAACCCCTTGGAAATCAATTCTGGCCCGACCAGAATGTGTCCCGTCTCCTGGTCGATAACCACGTGCACGACCACCAGGCCTTCCTCGGCCAGCAGTTTGCGCTCCTTGAGCACACTGACGCCCACGTCGCCGACGCCCTTGCCGTCCACCAGGGTTGAATCCGCCCGAATGCGATCCTCGAAACGGATCCCACGCTCGAAAAACGTCAAAGGCTGTCCGTTGTCCAGGACAATGGCCCGTTCCGGGGCCACTCCGCACTCCCTGGCCAGTTGACAGTGTTTGACCAAGTGCCGGTACTCCCCGTGAACAGGCACGAAAAATTTGGGCTTGACCGTGTTCAGCATGGTGACCAACTCGTCCCGGTGGGCATGGCCCGAGGCGTGGATGCCCTGGACCTTTTCGTAAAGCACTTCCGCGCCCAGGCGGTACAGGTTGTTGATCAGCCGCGAAATGGCCTTGGTGTTGCCCGGGATGATCCGCGAGGACATCAGAACCAGGTCTCCCTGGCGGATGCTGATCTGGCGGTGTTCTCCCTGGGCGATTCGACTGAGCACGGACAGGGGTTCGCCCTGGGAACCGGTGACCAGCAAAACCAACTGGTCGTCGCGAAAATCATCAATGTTGTCCAGAGAGCAGAGAGCGTCCGAGGCTAAGCGCAGGTATCCGAGGTCTTTGGCCAAGGCAATATTATTCAGCAGGCTGCGGCCGCTGACCGCGACCTTCCTGCCGGTCAGGGCCGCCAAGTCGAAGACCTCCTGCATCCGCTGGATATGGCTGGAAAACAGGGTAATGACGACCCGTCCCTCGGCCTGTCGGAAGACCCGTTCCAGAGCGCCCTTGATTTCCAGTTCGGTCAGGGTCACCCCCTCCCGTTCGATGTTCGTGGAGTCGGAAAGCAGGAGGTGCACACCGGGTTCGGAAAATTTGGCAAAGGCTTCCAGGTCGGTGAACTGATTGTCCATGGGGGTCGGATCGATCTTGAAATCCCCGCTGTGCACGAACCGGCCCACGGGGGTTTCGATGCCCAGGCCGTAGCCGCTGATGATCGAATGGCAGACCTGGAAAAAATGCACGGAGAACGGCCCCAACTCCACGGAGTCGTTACTGTTCACCCGGCGAAAATCCACGTACTTGTTCAGGTTGTGCTCTCGCAGCTTGTTCTCCAGCAAGGCCAGGGTGAACTCGGAACTGAACACCGGAGCGTCCACGTAGGGCAACAGCCAAGGCAAAGCCCCGATATGGTCCTCGTGGCCGTGGGTCAGGACGATGCCCCGGAGCTTGTCCTTCCGGGCCAGGATGGTTTCAAAGCGCGGGATCAGGACGTCCACGCCGTAATGAAAATCACTGGGAAACATTAGTCCGCAATCGATGATGATCATACCGCCGGCGGACTCCAGCAGCATGCAGTTCATCCCGATCTCGCCCAACCCTCCCAGCGGGGTCAAGGTCACGGACGTT
>SKYX01000169.1 GCA_007127655.1 Desulfonatronum sp. | reverse complement strand
TCAAGGCCCATATCAGGGAACTGCCACCCGAGGACCGCTTGGAAGGGCTCGACCCCGAAGAGCGGCTGGAAGGTCTGAACCCTGATGAGCGGCTGAAAGGGCTGGACCCTCGAGTCATCGAGGCTTATCTGGAGAGGTTGAAGAGCGGCAAGTTGCAGTAGACGCCATCCGCGGAATGCAAACAGGAACGCCGGGGCCATAAAAATGGCCCCGGCGTTCCTGTTTGCAAGCGCCTCCTGATGGTCAGGGAAGCGGCTTTTTGTTTGGATTTACACTCCCGCTCGCCCAGAGTCGCAAGGCTCTCCGGATGCGTCTGGTCCGGCGTGTTCCGCCGTGTCCGTGAGGACGCAGGCCGGCAGTGGGGCCACGTTGACGTCGTCGTAAGGGTTGGCCTCGGCCAAGAGGTTCAGGATCTTCCAGCGCTCGTTGACCTCTTGTTCCACAGCCTCACGCAGTTTCTTGGCGTCTTCGGGGTTGGACTTGGCCAGGGCCGCGAAGCGGTTTTCGGTCAGCAGGAAGTCCTGGATGGTGCCGTCCGGGGCCTTGGAGTCGATGACCAGCGGGTTTTCACCGCGCAGGGCCCGACGGGGGTCGTAGCGGAACAGCGGCCAGTAGCCGGATTCCACGGCATTCTTGGTCTGTTCCTGGGTCTTGCCCATGCCCTTCTTCAGCCCCTGGTTGATGCAGGGGGCGTAGGCGATGATGATCGAGGGCCCCTTGTAGCTTTCCGCCTCGGTCAGGGCCTTGAGGAACTGGTTTTTGTTCGCGCCCATGCCCACGGCGGCCACGTAGACGTAGCCGTAGGTCATCAGCATCCGGGCCAAATCCTTCTTGCGGATCTGCTTGCCGGCCGCGGCGAACTTGGCGATGGCCCCGGTGGGCGTGGCTTTGGAGGACTGGCCGCCGGTGTTGGAGTAGACTTCGGTATCCATGACCAGGATGTTCATGTCGTCGCCTGAGGCCATGACGTGGTCCAGGCCGCCAAAGCCGATGTCATAGGCCCAGCCGTCGCCGCCAAAGGACCAGATGGACTTCTTGGTGTACAGATCGGCGCAGACCTTGATTTCCGCGTACTTGGAATCCGTGTTGTTCGCCAGCAAGGCCTTGAGCTTGTCGCCGGCGGCCCGGGAAGCATCCGGATCGTCCTTGCCGGCCAGCCAGGAACGCATGGCCGAGGCCAGCTCGCCGTCAGCGCCGTTGTTCAGCGCGGCTTCCATGAGCTGGGCCAGCCGCTCCCGGCGCTGCTTGATGCCCTGGGCAATGCCATAGCCGAACTCCGCGCAGTCCTCGAACAGGGAGTTGCCCCAGGCTGGGCCGTGGCCGTCCTTGTTTACCGCATAAGGGGTGGAGGGAGCGGACGCGCCCCAGATGGAGGAGCAGCCCGTGGCGTTGGCGATGATCATCCGCTCGCCGTAGAGCTGGGTGATGACCTTGACGTAAGGGGTTTCGCCGCATCCGGAGCAGGCTCCGGAGAATTCCATCAGGGACTTCTGGAACTGGCTGCCCTTGACTGAGGTCCGGCTCATGACGGTGTCCTTGAAGGGCACGGTCACGGCAAAGTCGTAGTTCGGAACCTGCGTCGGGGTCTGGGTGGCCAGGGGCTTCATCACCAGGGCCTTTTCCTTGGACGGGCAGATGTCCGCGCAGTTGCCGCAGCCCATGCAATCCAGGGTATCCACCTGGACCCGATACTTGTAGGCTTTGAGTTCCTTGCCCTTGCCCTCGACAACATCGAAGGAGGCCGGCGCGCCGGACAGTTCGTCATCCTTGGCCAGCACCGGGAGCAGGGCCGAGTGCGGGCAGACGAAGGAGCACTGGTTGCACTGGATGCAGTTTTCGGCGATCCATTCCGGAACCATGATCGCCACGCCTCGTTTTTCGTACTGGGACGTGGCCGTGGGGAAGGTGCCGTCCGGGGTGAAACAGGACACGGGCAGCTTGTCGCCCTGCTGAGCCAGCATGGGGCGCATCACCTTGGAAACGAATTCCGGTTCCTGGCGGGCAGCCTGGGCTTGTCCCGAAGCGTCGGCCCAGGAAGCCGGGTAGTCCACGGGCTGCAGGGCCTCGGCGGCCTTGTCCACGGCGGCGTTGTTCATGTTCACGATCTTGTCGCCCTTGGCGCCGTAGGCTTTCTTGATGGAATTCTTGAGCATGGCCACGGCCTGATCAAAGGGGATGACCTCAGCCAGCTTGAAGAAGGCGGTCTGCATGATCATGTTGATCCGCCCGCCAAGGCCTACTTCCTGGGCGATCTTCACCGCGTCGATGGTGTAGAACTTCATCTTCTTGGTGGCGATGTCCCGCTTCAGGGAGGCGGGCAGCTTGGTTTCCAGCTCGTTCAGAGACCAGGGGGCGTTGAGCACGAACGTCCCGCCGGGTTTGGCCCCTTCCAGCAGGTCGTACTGGGTGACGTAGGCGGGGTTGTGGCAAGCCACGTAGTCGGCCTGAGTGATCAGGTAGGTGGACTGAATGGGCGATTTGCCAAAGCGCAGGTGGGAGATGGTGATCCCACCGGACTTTTTGGAATCGTAGGCAAAGTAGGCCTGGACGAACATGTCCGTCGCGTCGCCGATGATCTTGATGGCTTCCTTGTTTGCGCCCACGGTGCCGTCCGCGCCGAGTCCCCAGAATTTGCACTGGATGGTTCCGGCCGGGGTGACGTCCGGAAAGGACGGATCCAGAGGCAGGGACGTATTGGTGACGTCGTCCTCGATGCCCACCACAAAGTGGTTCTTGGGCTGGGCCTGGGCCATGTTCTGGAAGACCGAGGCGGCCATGGCCGGGCTGAACTCTTTGGAGCCCAGGCCGTAGCGTCCGCCCAGGAATTTCACGCCGCTGATCCCGCGCTCCAGGGCCGCGGTGCAGACGTCAAGGTACAGCGGGTCGCCCAGAGATCCGGGTTCCTTGGTCCGGTCCAGGACGGTCACGGTCTTGGCCGTGGCCGGCAAGGCGTCGAACAGCGCGTCCGGTGCAAAGGGGCGGTACATGCGGACCTTGATCATGCCGATCTTTTCGCCCTTGGCCTGGAGATGGTTGATCACTTCCTCAATGGTTTCACAGCCGCTGCCCATGGCGATGATCACCCGGTCCGCGTCCGG
>SKYX01000432.1 GCA_007127655.1 Desulfonatronum sp. | reverse complement strand
TGGGTGCATCAACATGTCGAAGTAGTGGTATTTTTTGAGATCAACGAAATAAACGCCTCTCACGGAGCATTCGTGGACAAGCCAATCCTTCGAGAAATCACCCTGGGCCGGCTTCTGGACGAGGCCGTCAGGGATTATCCGGACAATGACGCCGTGGTCTACGTGGACCGCAACTTCCGCCTCACCTATCAGGAGTTCGGGGAGGTGGTGGATCAACTGGCCAGGGGCCTGATGCATCTGGGGGTGCAAAAAGGGGAGAAAGTGGCGGTCTGGGCCACCAACGTGCCCTACTGGGTGGCGCTGCAATTCGCCACGGCCAAAATCGGCGCGGTGCTCCTGACCGTGAACACCAACTACAAAACCAGTGAACTGGCCTATCTCCTGGAGCAGTCCGAGGCGGAAAACATCTTTCTGATCGACGGGTTCCGGGACACGGACTACGTGGCCACGGTCAACGAGCTGGTTCCCGAGTTGCGCGTCGACCCTCGCGGCCATTTACGCAGCAAGCGGTTTCCGCATCTGAAGCGGGTCTTTTTCCTGGGGCCGGAAAAACACCGGGGCATGTACTCCATCCCTGAACTCCTGGCCCTGGGCCACATGGTCTCCCAGGCCGACTACCTGGCCCGCCAGGCCGCGCTGGATCCCCACGACGTGGTGAACATGCAGTACACCTCCGGGACCACCGGCTTTCCCAAGGGGGTGATGCTCACCCACTACAACATCGCCAACAACGGCTTCTGGATCGGCGAAAACCAGCTCTTCACCCACAAGGACCGGATCTGTCTGCCGGTGCCGTTGTTTCACTGCTTCGGCTGCGTGCTGGGCGTGCTGGCCGCGATTAGCCACGGCAGCACCCTGGTGATCCTGGAAGGGTTCAACCCGGTGCATGTCATGGCCTCGGTGGAGCAGGAGCGCTGCACGGCCCTCTACGGCGTACCGACCATGTTCATCGCCGTGCTGGAACACCGCCTCTTTCCCAAGTTCGACTTCAGCTCCCTGCGCACCGGAATCATGGCCGGCTCGCCCTGCCCGGTGCGGGTGATGCGCCAGGTCATGGACAAGATGTACATGCGCGACATCACCATCTGCTACGGGCTGACCGAGACCTCGCCGGTGATGACCCAGACCCGGGTGGACGACGACGTCAACCGCCGGGTGGCCTCCGTGGGTCGGGCCATGCCGGCCATCGAGGTCCGGGTGGTGGACCCGGAAACCAACCAGCCCGTGCCGCCGGGCGTCCAGGGCGAGGTCTGCTGCCGGGGCTACAACGTGATGAAGGGCTACTACAACATGCCCGAGGCCACAGCCCAGACCATCGACGCGGACGGCTGGCTGCACTCCGGGGATCTGGGGGTGATGGACGAGGAGGGCTATCTGGCCATCACCGGGCGGATCAAGGACATGATCATCCGGGGCGGGGAGAACGTCTATCCCCGGGAGATCGAGGAATTCCTGTACACCATGGAGGGGATTTCCGACGTCCAGGTGGTGGGCGTATCCAGCCGCAAATACGGCGAGGAGGTAGGCGCGTTCATCATTCCCAAGCCCGGCGTGACCCTGACGCCGGAAGAGGTCAAGGACTTCTGCCGTGGCAAGATCGCCCGTTACAAGACCCCGAAATACATCACCTTCGTGGAGTCCTATCCCATGACCGCCAGCGGCAAGATTCAAAAATATAAACTGCGCGAAACCGCGGTCAAGCTGTTTCCCGAGGCCATGCGTTGATTCCGCGACCAGCATGCGGCCACGCAACGTGAAAGGATGCCATGGAACTGAATCAGATCTTTTTCGCCCTGATCCTCATCGGGGTACTCCTGCTGATCGGCAAGATCATCCGCCGCCGCTTCACGGTCTTCCAGACCCTGTTCATCCCGGCCTCGATCATTGCCGGTCTGCTGGGGCTTGTCCTGGGGGAGCAGATCTTCGGCCTCGCCGGGCGCTGGCTACTTGGCCAGGATCACTGGATGGCCGGTGGACTCATACCCAGCGGTTTCCTGGATGTCTGGTCCGGCCTTCCCGGGCTGTTGATCTCCGTCGTATTCGCCGGATTGTTCATCGGCAAATCCATCCCTCCGCTGGGTGAAATCTGGGCCAAGGCCGGCCCCATGGTCGCCCACGGGCAGGTCATGGCCTGGGGGCAGTACGCGATCGGGCTGACCCTGGTTCTGCTGGTTCTGGGGCCGATCTGGAATGTCAGCCCACTGGCCGGAGCCTTGATCGAAATCAGCTTCGAAGGCGGCCATGGGACCGCGGCCGGGCTGGCCGACACGTTCCAGGAACTGGGGTTCGCCGACGGTGCTGATCTGGCCCTGGCCCTGGCCACGGTGGGCGTGGTCATGGGCACCCTGCTGGGCATTGCCCTGATCAACTGGGGCGTGCACACCGGGCGCATTGCCGCGCCCAAGGAGGTGGACGACGAGGAGCGGGAGTCCCTGGCCGAGCATGACGAACGCGAGCTTCCCGAAATTCATCGGATCAGCACCATGACCGAGCCGTTGTCCCTGCACCTAGCCCTGATCGGGTTGGCCATCGGCCTGGGCTGGCTGCTGCATCAGGGGCTGCTCCTGGCCGAAGGCCTGGTGCTGGGACATGCGGAGTTTGAATTGATGCGTCACGTTCCCCTTTTCCCTCTGGCCATGATTGGTGGAGTGGGGCTGCAGATTTGCCTGGATCGGATCGGTTTCGCCAGGTACATTGATCGAACCTTGATCAACAGGGTTACCGGTGCGGCCCTGGACGTTCTGATCATCGCCGCCCTGGCCACCCTTTCCCTGCAAGCCATCGGAGCCAATCTCCAGACCTTTTTGATCCTGGCCCTGGCCGGAATCGCCTGGAACCTGTTCGGCTTTCTGGTACTGGCCCCGCTGCTGTTCCCCAAGGATTGGTTTGCCCGAGGCATGGGCAATTTCGGGCAATGCATGGGCATGACTGTGATCGGGCTGCTCCTGATGCGCATCGTCGATCCGGACAACCGTACCGGAGCCATGGAAAGCTTCGGCTACAAGCAGTTGCTTTTCGAGCCCGTGGTCGGCGGTGGATTGTTCACCGCGGCATCCCTACCTCTGATTTACCAGTTCGGCCCCTTGCCCATTTTGATCCTGACCG
>SKYX01000262.1 GCA_007127655.1 Desulfonatronum sp. | reverse complement strand
TCAGGCCCACGAGCGCGGCAACAATCAGGATCACGAAAAGAAGAAACTCAATCATCCAGTGCATGGCTCAGCCTTCGTTCTTGCGGTTTCCGTACCAGGGTTTCATGCCGTAGAGCAGGGCTCGACGGGCCAGGGCGTGGGCAGCGACTGGGCTGGTGAAGGCCACGAAGACGATAATCAGGAGCAGTTTGGCCGAGGTCAGCGTGAAGCCCTCGAATACAGCCAGACCGCTCAGAAACATCAAGATGCCCAGAGTGTCCACTTTCCCGGACGCATGGGCCCGAGTGAAAAAATCCGGGAGACGGTTGATGCCGATGCTGCCCACGAGCATGAAAAACGTTCCGCCCAGGACCAAGAGAATGGCTAGCGCGTCTTGAAGAAAGCTCATTTTGCGGCCCTCGCGCTGGAACGAAAGTACTTGGCCATGGCGATGACGCCGACGAAGTTCAATATGGCGTAGCCCAGCGAGATGTCGATGAACATGTCCAGGCGGTCGAACATCAGGCCAAAGAGGAGGATCAAGGTCAGAATCTTCGCTCCGACCGCGGCTGCGCCCAGTAGCCGGTCGAACACCGTCGGGCCCTTATAAACCCGATAGAACGGAATCAGCAGGGCAATGCACAGAACCAAGGCAATGGTAATGAAAAAAGTCTGCATCTATCTCCCCCGTCCGGAAGTGATCAGTTCAATATCGCAGCACATGTCCTCGCGCTCGCACTCCCGCATGTACAGCCGGGCGACCCGGGCCTCCATGTCCCCACTGACCAGCTCTTCCTCAACTTCCTGGGTCAGGGCGTGGACCGTGAACAGATTGTCGTCAATGTCCAGGGTCAAAGTGCCCGGGGTCAGGGTGATGGAGTTGCCCAGAATAACCCGGGCCAGAACGTTGGGCTGTTTGGACGTGAAGCGGACGATCATCGGCTCAATGGGCATCTTGGGGTGCAGGACTAGGTAGGCCACGTAGACCCCGGACTTGATGATCTGCCAGACCAGCCAGAACAAATAGGTGATCAGCCTGGGGATGATGATCCGGGTGGAGCCGCAGGGTTCATCCTTGGACAGGGGAATGGAGTGGAGTTTTCCGCTGAGCCAGATGACGAAGGCGATAGAGATGACGCCCCAGAAGATATAGATGGGGTCGGTCTTGCCGCTGAGAATCAGCCATATGGCCGACAGGAGTACGATCTGGAGGATCAAGCCGCGGTGGCGTAGCCAGAGGGAAGTTTTGTTCATTGTGCTAAAAGGAAACACCCGGTTAAAAAAGAGGAACGGTTGCGTTGCAAGGACAACTTTGCACATTTTGGAACAAGGTGGGGACGACTTATGTTATACTGGGGCCTACTGTCAAGATTATCAGTCAAAAAAAGGTCATAAAGGGGCTGGATTGTGATTTCGTGGACAAGGGGGCAGGACTGGCCTCTATGCCAATTGAAAGGCGTACTATCTGTAGGGGGTGGCCTTGAGTTGTCTCAAGGAGCTTCATGATCAAGTTTTTCTCTTCTACTTGCCAACGCAAAGCGTAATCCCTACCTTCTTAGTCCGAAATGAAATCAGACTTCATCCACGTACGCCCCTGGAGGTTCCAATGACGTCAGACACCCCTAAGCAATTCTCGCCAAAGAATAATCTCGCCGCCAAAAAGGCCGCTGTGCTGAGTTCGTCGCCAACCGGTGCACCGGTTTCGGCGTCGCGAAAAATCATCCTTGTCTCCTGTGCTCTGATTTCGGCGGTAATTGTCTTCCTGCTATTGACCCATTCCGGACCAGAGGACAAGAGCGTTGAGGAGACCATCGTCACGCCGGTTGACGGCGAGTTGGTCCATTCGACCTCCCTGTTCGCAGACGGTCAGGCCAGGCATTTCGTGCTGCGTACGGAAGACGGGGTGGGCATCAGATATTTTGTCCTGCGAACGCCGGACGGCGTGATCCGCACGGCCTTCGACGCCTGCGACGTCTGCTGGCAGGCCGATATGGGCTATGTCCAGGACGTGGACGCGATGATCTGCCGTAATTGCAATATGCGCTTTCCGTCCCGGATTATCGGCGAGGTCCGTGGGGGCTGCAACCCCTCACCCCTGGCCAGCCGACTGCATGAAGACGACCTGATAATCCGGGTCGGGGACGTGTTGGAAGGTCGGCGGTATTTCGACTTCGGACCAGGAAGCGGACGCGGATGACCCTCAACTCCATTGCCATCGCCAACATCAAGCGCAGAAAGGCCAAGGCCGCCTTCGTGCTCACCGGCCTGCTCATCGCCGTGGCCACGGTGGTCGCCCTGCTCGGTCTGCGCCAGGCCGTCTCGTCGAACATGCTGCTGCAAATGGAGCAGTATGGCGCGAACATCGTCATCCTGCCGCAAAGCGACAGTCTGGCCCTGAGCTACGGCGGGATCTCCCTGGGCGGGGTGTCCTTCGACGTGCGCAAGATCCGCGAGGACGAGCTGCAACAGGTCTTTACCATTCCCTACAGCCAGAACATCGCCGCCCTGGGGCCGGTGGTCCTGGGCGTGGTTCAGGCCCAGGGGCACAATATCCTTCTGACCGGGCTGGACTTCAACGCCACATCGGTACTCAAGCCCTGGTGGCGCGTCGTGGGAACGGTTCCCGGCCTGGAAAACCAGGTCCTGCTGGGGGCTGAAGCGGCGCGCCTGCTGTCTCTCGGCCCTGGTGACGTCCTGCGGGTTGAGGCGGATGAAGTCGCTGAGGAACTGACGGTCTCCGGCATCCTGGAACCTTCCGGCTCCCAGGACGACCACCTGCTGTTCACCCCGTTGCGCACGGCCCAGCGCATCCTGGACAAGGAAGGCCTGGTATCCATGGCCGAAGTGGCGGCCCTGTGTCACGGCTGCCCCATCGAGGACATGGTGGAGTACATCTCCATGGCCTTGCCAAACACCCAGGTCATGGCCATCCAGCAGGTGGTGGAAAGCCGGATGCAGGCCATGGATCATTTCGAGAAGTTCGCCTACGGCGTCAGCGGCGTGGTCATCGTGGTGTCCGGGCTGATGGTCCTGGTCTCCATGATGGGCAACGTCCGCGAGCGGGCGTCGGAAATCGGCGTGTTCCGGGCCATCGGCTACCGTCGCGGGCACGTGATGCGGATCATTTTTTTGGAGGCCGGGAT
>SKYX01000144.1 GCA_007127655.1 Desulfonatronum sp. | reverse complement strand
TGAGCTTGCGCTCAATGGGCATGGTGATCAGCGTCTCCATGTCCTCCGGCGCCACGCCCTCATAGGTCGTGGTCACGAACACGTACGGAATGGTGATGTCCGGGAAGGCCTCCCGCGGCAATGTCAAATAGGAATGCACGCCGATGATCACCAGAATCACCAGCAGGGTCAGGACCGTGGCCTGGCGGCGCAAGGCCCATGTGTTGACGATCATCGCACCACCACCGCCGTACCTTCATCCACTTCGCGGTGCCCGGCCACGATCAGGCGGTCGCCGGGGTGCAGGCCGCTGGTGATCTGGATGCGGTCGCGTTCGATGACCCCGATTTCCACCATGCGGGCCCGGGCCAGGCCGTCTTCTTCCACGTAGACGAGGCGCTCCCCGCCCCGGTCGATCAGAGCGGACAGAGGGATGGCCAGGGCGTCGGGGATGGTCCGGCGCAGAAAAAGGACACGGGCGATCATCCCCGGGCGGATTATGCCTTCGGGGTTGTCCATGACCACCTGGGTGCGGAAGGTCTTGGTGGCCGGGTCGCCTCTAAAGGCGATGAAGTCGATGACGCCTTGAAACTCCTGGCCCTGAAAGGCGTCCACAATCACCAGCACGGGCTGGCCCACCTCCAGAAAACGGACATCCATTTCCGGAACCTGGACCTGGACCTTGACCTTGTCGATGTTCACCAGCTCGATGATTGTCTGGCCGCGATCCACGAATTCCCCGACCTCAATCAGCATGTTGTTCACCCTGCTGGGACCGGGCGCGCGGACAATGCCCCGGTCATATTCAATCTCAGCCTGGCGCAGGGCTTCCCTGGCCTGGACCCTCTGGCTGCGAACCTGGTCCAACTCCTCCTCGGAGATGATCTCGTCCCGATAAAGCCGCTCCCGACGTCGCAACTGTTCGTCGGAAAGGTCAAAGGCCGACCGGGCACGGGCCATGTCGGCCCCCAGGGCCGTCACCTCGATCTGGGCCAAAACCTGTCCGGCTTGGACGCGATCCCCTTCGCGCACGGAAAGCTTTTCCACCCTGCCGGCGGTCTCCGCGGCCAGGTCCACGCTCAACCAGGGATCCGCCGAGCCAGGAAGCAGAACCACATCCCGAATTTCCTGCGGCACGATCTCCTGAGTCACCACGTTCACCCGGCGCGGGACTGAAGCCTCTTGAGGTTCTTCCCCGGATGAAGAGGAACAGCCAAAGAGCAGCGCAACGGTGACCAGAGTCAGCAGGACCAACCGGCCGAATGAAAACAAAAAATACGTCGTCTTTTGCATATGCGACCCCCCGCCTCGGGGGGGAAAAGATGGAGGTGGTTGCAAGAAATACCTTGATGGGCTAGGAGATAAGCATATTAAATGCTGGGTCAATCATCCTGATCGACCCGGCCTACCTACTCCCTTCCATGGCCATGTTCAAGTTCTTTGCCACCGTGGACGCCGTGCAATCGGTACCCCAAATGCCCACAAAATTGTTTAGATAACCAAATAATGCCGGGGCGGCTTCAGGCCGCTCCGGTGGAAATGCTTTGGAGAGATGCATGCGCGCCTTCCCCGCTGTTTTTTCCCATCACCGGCCACACTTGGCCCTGATCCTCGTCCCGACTCTGGCCCTGCTTTTCGCCCTGACCCTGGTTTGCGCTTCACCATCCGTCCTGTTCGCCCAGCAGGAGCCCGCTCCAGCGCCCGTCCTTCCTGCGACACCCCTCACCGGCTCGGCTCAGGATCTGGATGAGCGGCTGGACGCCGTTCGATCCCAACTGGCCAATATCGCCCAGTCCATCCAGGAGCGTCGCCGACACCTGGACGATCTGCGCATCGACATGGCCGAAGCCCAGACCGCCTCGGAGCGCGCCGAGATGGAAATGGAAATCGAAGAGTTGGAGCGCTTGATCCAGGCTTCCAGATCCACCTTCGAGTCCGTGGCCACCGGCGGGGTGGACAGCTCCATCTTTCGCGAGCAACCAGAGCAACCCTTTGACTGGCAACAACAACTTTTCGAGGTCATTGAGCCATTCCTCGACCAACTCAAACAGTTCACGGAAACGCCGCGCAACATCGAGCGGATCAACCGCGCAGTAGCTCAGGATCAGGCCAGACTGAACGTGGTCAACCGGGCCCTGGTCAACATTGCCAACGTTATTGCCGGAGTTGATGACGAACATTTGCTGGGCCGTTTACAGGCTTTGGAGAAGTCCTGGCTGCAACGCAAGTCGGACCTGGAGCTGGAAATCAACCTGCAGCAGCTTCAACTTCAGGAACTGCGGGAAGAGCAAAAAACCTTCTGGGACATGCTCCATCAGGGCATGCTTTCCTTTGTCCAGGGCCGCGGCCTGATCCTGATCATTGCGGTCCTGGTTACCGGCGGGGTCTGGTTCCTGCTCCAGGCCCTGCCCAAGGTCGTCCGCCGCAAAAGCAACGATCAAGTCGTCCTGAAGCGCAAACCCTACTCCCGACTGATGACCGTCGGCTACCAGGTGCTCTGCGTCCTGGCGGCCCTGGCGGCCCTGCTCCTGATGCTCTATGTTTCCGGAGACTGGCTGCTTCTCGGCCTGGCCATGATCATCCTGATCCTGGTCGTTCTCGGCTCCAGAACCTATCTGCCCAGGTTCATGAACGAGGTTCGGATGCTCCTGGACATGGGTCCGGTCCGGGAGGGTGAACGGATCGTCGTCAACGGGATCCCCTGGGAGGTCAAGAGCCTGAATTATTTCTCCATCCTGGTGAACAAGGAACTCCAGGGCGGGATGCTCCGCGTGCCGTTGAGCGACCTGGCCAGCCAAATATCCCGCCCGGACGACCCGGAGGAGCCCTGGTTCCCAACACGCAAGGACGACTACGTCATGCTTTCCGACGGCACCTACGGCCAGGTGCTGCTCCAGACGCCGGAGGTGGTTCAGGTCAAGCACGTCGGGTCCGTGCGCACCTTTTCCACGGGCTCCTTCCTCGGAGCCTCGCCGCGCAACCTGACCCGCGACGGCTTCGGCTACGCCGTGACCTTCGGCATTGACTACCAGCATCAGGCCATCTGCCTGGAGGAAGTACCCGGTATCTTCGACGCCGCGGTGACAGACGCTCTCAAGGCCTCTTTCAACGACGGTCTTGAATCCGTACTGGTGGATTTCAAGGAAGCCGGAGCCTCTTCCCTGGACTACCTGATCTACGTGATGATGAACGGCAAGGCGGCCGACTCTTACTGGGCCGTGGGCCGGATCATCCAGCAGTCCTGCGTCCGGGTCTGCAACGAACGTGGCTGGATCATCCCCTTCACCCAACTCACCGTGCACCAGGGAGACGGCTTTGAGGCCCTGCGCACCGCTCGGTCGTAAACTGAACACGCTTCCCAAGGACAAACACAATGCTTCGGTTCATTCTCTCCGGATACATCGACGGCGCTTTGGAACTGGCGGAATACGACAAGCTTGAAGACGGAACATTCGGGGGCCGTATTCCATCGTGCCCTGGCGTGATCGCTTTTGCCAAAACCCTCCGGGAATGTGAACAGGAACTCCACGCCACCCTCGAGGACTGGGTGCTTCTCGCCTTGAAACTGGGGCACCCTCTTCCCGTAATCAACGGGCACGACCTGAACAAGGAGCCCTCCCTTGAGCCGGTGGCAGCCCTGTAGGCGACGTGACTTCATAAAAAAGTTGCGACAATTGGGTTTTGAGGGGCCTTTCGCGGGGTCGCGACACCAGTTCCTGATTTTCGGACAAAATCGGTTGAGCGTCCCGTCCAACATTGAGTACTCCGTTCCTCAACTCCGCATGATGGTGCGCGAGATTGAAGCGATCCTGGGACGCCCCATTTCCAGTGAAGAATGGAACAATCTTCCTTGATGCCAAACCATCCGCCCATGCAGATGGCGATGAAAAAATCGGACCCGGCGCATTCTTTTCCGTTGCCCCCCCCCATTTCCATCAAGGCGTTTTGGCGGATCGCTCTGCTCTGCTGCACTCTGGTCGCTATCTCCCCCCCGGCCCAGGCCCAGTTCGACACCCTGCGAGACCTCGTCCCGGAGACCCTGCACCAGACGTTGTTCGGCACGGACGCATATCAGGTGGTCTTCGAAGGCGACCTGGACGCCGGTCTTCGGGACGTCCTGCGCTCGGTGTCCGAATCCCACGCCCTGCGCAACCGCTTACCGGCCACGGACCAGATGTTCGAACGCCGCGCCCGGGCCGACATCCCCAACCTGCTTCGCGCCCTGCGCTCCGAAGGCTACTACGACGGGCGGATCGAGGCCCATGTCGATCCGCAAGCCTCCCCGCCCCAAATCACCTTTCGCGTTCAGCCCGGGCCGGCCTATCTGCTTCAGGCCGTGCACTTCCATGGCCCGGATTCCGAAGAGGGATTCGCCTTTCCTCCTCCCAGCCCGGCCACCGCGGGCCTTGCCCTGGGTAGCCGGGCCAGAGCGCCTGAGGTCCTTGGAGGCAAGGATAAATTCCGTGAATACCTGCGTGAAAACGGCCATCCTTTTCCCTGGGTGGCGCTCCGGGAAGCCCGAGTGGACCACGAGTCTCGAACCCTCGTCGTCACCTATACCTTTAACCCCGGCCCCTTGGCCCGCTTTGGCCCGGTGACGGTCGAAGGCGCAGAGCGGGTCTTGCCGCGCTACATCCTGGACAAAATCCCCTGGTCCGCAAACCAACCGTTTCAACCTTCCCAACTGCAACGATTGCGCGCCACGCTGATGCAAACCGGCCTGTTCACCATGGTGGACGTTTTCCACCCCGGTTCGATGCCCGACGCATCCGGAAATAACGAGCTGCCCGTCACCATTTCCGTGGTGGAGCGCGTTCCTCGGACCGTAAAGGCCGGCTTGGGGTATGAAACCGACACGGGACTGGGCACGGCCCTGGAGTGGGAACACCGCAACATCCTCGGTAGCGGCGAACAACTCCGTACCCGGCTCCACCTCGCTGAAAAAAAGCAAATGTTCGAAGGCGAATTCCAGGTACCGGAGTTTCCCGACCCATCCCAATCCCTGACCATCCAGGGCAATATCGGCCAGGAAACAACCGACGCCCTGGAAAAGAAAGAGGTCGGGGCCGGGGCCATGATCAACCGTCGACTGGACCGCTTCTGGTCCGTGGGCCTCGGAACGAATTTCCGGTATTCGGAAGTCACCCAGCTTGGAGAAACCGAGACCTACGGCCTGATCTCCACCCCTGGCGAGCTGACCTGGGACATGCGCGACCACGTGCTGAATCCAACCAGAGGTTGGCGGATACAGCTCCGGGCCGAACCGTTCATGGACACACTGGAATGGAACACGACCTTCTTCAAACTGTCCGGCTCCCTCAGCGCCTATCTGCCCATTCTGGCTGAAGAACGCCTGATCCTGGCCGGACGGGGAGCCCTGGGCTCGATCACCGGCGAAGCCAACATGAACCTGCCCCCGGACCAGCGCTTCTACGCCGGAGGCGGCGGCTCGATCCGCGGCTACGCCTATCAGTCCATCGGGCCGGAAGTGGACGGAAAGGTCGTGGGGGGCAAGAGCATGGTGGAAGTGGGTACGGAACTGCGACTGCGCCTGGAGAACAACATCGGCCTGGTGGCCTTTCTGGACGGGGGTCAGGTGTTCAGCGAGACTGAGCTACAGTTCCAGGACGATTTCCTCTGGGGCGCGGGGCTGGGGCTCAGATACCACCTGGACTTCGGCCCCATCCGCCTGGACGTGGCCTTCCCGTTGAATCGCCGGAACAAGGACAGCGCGTTCCAGGTTTATGTGAGTATCGGGCAGGCGTATTGAGCGCAAAGGCTCGGACTGGTCATCGCTTGATGTCGCGATAAAAATTTTCGTGAGGCCCTGCGGCTTCAAGGTGGATCAGCTGGACGGCGTCCTCAATGGTGTATCCCAGTAGATAAAGCTGGTTTTGACTGTGAAACTTATGAACCAGCAGGTTGGCCAAGTCCCCCTTTTTCCGTTCACCCATGCCTGGATTTTCAGCGATCATGTCCACCGCGGCGTCCACGTCTTCGGCCACGTTGTTCTTGAGTTTTTTGTATTGCCGTGCAAAACGTCTGGATTGCAGAACCCGATAAGCCATCATCCCTGCCGACTCCGCGGCACGAACGGTTCAGCCTGCTCCCGTGGCTCGGCCATGGAGGCCAGCGCATCGACGATGAACGACACGGGCAGATCAGGATTATCAATGGCGGCCCGCCCGACCTTGGCCCAGAACTCGATTTGCCCGGCGATGGTCCGATGTTCGATCCGAGCTTCAATCCGCGCGGATTCGTATAAATTCTCACCAATTCGAACTGGTATGCTCATGCACGACCTCCAGTGATCATTATCCTAACCATTCCTGACCCTTCTGATCTTGTGCCATTCCCTCCCTCTCTCCCGGGGAGGGCCGAGGGGTGAGAGCGGTTTCAAGGCACATTGTGCCACAGAAGCCGCCTACAAAAGTAGCACGCCCACGTCAACATCCACGCTCCCTTAAGTGCTTGAAAGCGCCAAGGACAGCCACATCGCAACCATTGCTTCCCGGTAATCACGATGACCGACACCCCGACTCCAACGCCTCAACCTTCCAAATCACCCTCCCGCAAATGGTTGTACATCTTCTTTGTACCGCCATTACTGCTGCTCTTCATCCTCTTGGGAGTATTCCTTTTCTTGCGAACCGACTTCGGCCTCAACCGCCTGGAAACCCTCCTCAACAACACCTTGGCCGACGTGGGCGGCCAGCAGGTCGCGCTATCCGGGCTGCATGGCCGGTTTCCCTTCGACCTTCGGCTTCGTGAATTGCGTTTAGCCGATGCCGAGGGGGCGTGGCTGGAGATCGATGAGGTCGTTCTGCGCTGGTCAGGACGGGATCTGCTTGCGGCCCGGGTGCGGATTCATGAACTCAGCGTGGACCAGGCGGAGCTGTTCCGCATACCCGCTTCGGACGAGCCCAAGCCGACCTCAGAGCCGGTCAAACCGGAATCCTGGGAGGCGCTCCTGGATTTTGAACCGCCCACGGCCTTTCCAAGGATGGCCCTGGACAACCTGGAGGTCCGTCGGATCATCCTGGCCGAAGCCGTTGCCGGGGAGCGAATCGTCCTTCGTCTGACCGGGGATCTGGACGCCGGGGAGCACAGTGCTCGGATGAACCTCAGCCTGGATTCCCTGGCAGGACCAGCCGGTGAGGCGAACCTGCTCAGTCTGCGGGCCGGGTTTGCGCCGGAGGCCGATCTTCTGGACCTGCGCCTCGCCTTCACCGACCCGAACGGTGCTCTGGCTCCTCTACTCGGCCTTCCTCCGGCCACCCCCCTGGAAGTTATCTTGGACGGCGACGGCCCGCCCCTGGCCTGGGACGGCGCTTTTTCCGTCCAGGCCGGGGAGTTGATTTCCCTGCACAGCGAGTTGGGGTTGGCCTGGCCGGATCATCCCAGCCTGACCTGGCACGGAGAGTTCGCCGTCGCCCCCTCCCTGCTTCCCGACCCTGCCCGGGACTTGCTGCCTCCCACGACCTTCCAGGTCCAGGCGTCCATGCCCAAACCCGACACCGTGCATCTGGCCGGATTCGCCCTGCATAACGCCCTGCTGGACCTGAACGGGCAGGCGGACGTGGATCTGGGCCTGTCCACCCTGACCGGCGGACTGCGCCTGGACGTGCTGGATACGGCCCCCTTGGCCGAGCTGGCCGGAGTGGACCTGGGACCGCGCATCAGCCTCCAAGGCGACGTTTCCGGCCCCCTGACCGGCCCGGACATCCAACTCGCCCTGCATCTCAGCGACGTTGTCGCGGACCCGGTCCGGGCCGACGGGCTGGACCTGAACGCGGCGATCCAGTTCAGGGAACCCGGAGAATCGGGAGAGACAAGCCCCACCGACCAAATCATCTCCGTAACCGGCGCCCTGGCAGCCCAAGGGCTGCACGTTCCGGACACGGCCCTGCCTCCGGAACTGATTGCGAACGTTGACGCGACCTACCGCCTGACGGACAACGTCCTGAACGTGACCTCCCTGAGCCTGCTCGGCGACGGAGTGGACATCCACGCCGTCGCCGCATACGGCCTGGACACAAGCCGACTGGAGGCCGGCCTGGAGTTGCGCCCCAGCCCAATCCAACCCTGGCTGGCCCCGCATGGTCTGGGAGAGGTCGGCGGCGATGCCGATCTGCGCATCACGGCTCGCGGAACGGTCCAGCCCATGGATCTGGACGTGCATCTGGACGCAGGACTGGCCCGCCTTGCGGGCCTGCCCGATCCGCTGCCCGCCCTGCTGGGTTCGGCCCCCAGGCTGTTGACCCAGATCCGGCTCCTGCCGCCCGAGGACGCCGCAACTTCCGGGCCGGGAAGCATCCAGGCCCAGGCCCTGCGCTTGCAATCACCCGGCCTGGACCTGAACGCAACGGCTGATTTCACCCTGGCCAGCGGAGAGCTGTCCGCCCAGGCCACCCTGTCCCTTCCGGACCTTTCCCTGGCCGCGCCCAACCCTGAGTTGGGCCTGGCCGGAGCGGCCGTGTTGGACGTCCAGGCCCGGGGCGACGTCAGCCAGAATTTGGTCCTGGATCTCGACCTGCGCAGCGACGATCTGCGAATGACCGACCTGGACGCCTTTCCGCTCCAATTGCTCGCGTCCATCCGTTCCCTGCCCTCGGCCCCGCACGGCGAGCTGACCCTGTCCGCCTCGCCCCTGCAAGCCCCCTTGCTCCTGGAAACGGCCTTCGCCCTGGACGACGCCCTGCTTCGTCTCTCGGAACTGGAGCTGATCGTGCCCGAAGGCGCGCTGCACGGCCAGGGCGTCGTGAACCTGGACAGTCATCTGGTCACGGCCCGGCTCCAGGGTCGCATCCGGGATATCGCGCCCTTAAGCGCCCTGGCCGGGCAGACCATGCACGGCGCTCTGGACCTGGACGTGGAGCTCCAGCCGGACAGCGTTGCGGACGAGCAGGTCCGAAACATCCAGAACGGCAGGCTCAACGTGACCCTGGACCAGTTCCGAGCGGATTTCGGCACCCTGACCAGCCTGAGCCTGACTGCCCGGATACAGGACGCCTTGAGCGCCCAGGGCGGGCCGAATCTGCATCTGGACCTGGCGGCCAGGGATTTTCAAAGCGGCGAAACCCAGGTTAGCACCCTGGACGCGGCCATCACCGGATCACTGACGGACCTAGCCCTGAATGCCGCGGCCCGGGGAAACGCCTTGCACCCCTTCTCGCTCCAACTTGAGGCCGCTTATGCCGACCGGGACGGAAGCCACTCCGTGGACCTGCGCGATCTCACAGGTGATTGGGCCGAACAGCCCCTGCTGCTGACCGCGCCCGTACGCATCACCCTGGGGGAACACGAGCAGACCGTTTCGCCCCTGCACCTGGAATTCGGCCAGGCCATCGTCCGCGCCGACGCCCGAATCGGACTGAAGGACGCCGACCTTCGCCTGGGAATCGAGAGCCTGCCCTTGTCGCTCTTCACTCCGGACATTCTGGGCACGGTCACCGCCGGGGTCGTGCTCCACGGCCCCACCTCGGCCCTGCGCGGCGACCTGACCGTGCTCGGCGAGAACCTCCAACCAACGGGTAGCGGCCTGGAGAACGTTCCAGCCCTGGATATCCAAGCCGACGCGACCCTGGATGGAACAGCCGTCGCGCTGGTGGCCGTCCTGCGGGAAACCGACTCGACCACCTCCTTACTCCAGGCTCAGGGACAGACACCGATGACCCTCAGCCTTGATCCCCCGAGCGTGGCCCTGCCCCCCGACGCCCCGGTGAGCGCATCCGCGCACGGCGACTTGGACCTGAGCTGGCTGGGAGAAATCGTCCTCACGGACAGCCAGTTGCTAACCGGATCCCTCGAACTGGATTTTCAACTCACCGGGACCCTGGACGCCCCGCACCCCACGGGGACTGCCCTGCTCCACCAAGGGGGCTACCAGCACCTGCTCCAAGGCGTCCTGCTCCAGGACATCGAGGCTCAAGCCCAGGTTACAGACGAACGGTTCGATTTGATTTCCTTCACTGCAACGGACGGCGGCCAGGGCCGCCTGCATGGCCACGGAGGAGCGGACCTGAATCCGGAACAGAACTTTCCCTTTCACTTCTCGATCCTTCTGGACGACATGCGCGTCCTGGACAGCCCCATGGTTCAGGCCAGGCTGTCCAAGGTCGACCTGGAGATCTCTGGCTCCACGACGGCTCAGGAAGTCTCCGGCCTGGTAATCCTGGACCGGATGGAAATCTTCCTCAAGGACGTGGGCGGCCCCCAGGTGGCGGAACTGCCCGTGGTGGAGATCAACTCGCCACGAGCCGCATCCCCGGAACAGTCCGCTCCGCCTCCTCCATCCCCGCCTCTGGGGTTGAACGTGGAGGCGCGGTTCCCGGCCCGGGTGTTCGTGCGCGGTCGGGGCCTGGATTCAGAATGGGGCGGCAACCTGCGAATCACCGGCACTGCCGCCGAACCCGTTATCCGCGGAGAGATCAGGCCCCACCGCGGACGTCTGGACCTGCTGGGCAGGCGATTCACCGTGGACCCGGAAAGCGTGATTCAGTTCACCGGCGGACAGCCGCCGCTGCCGTTCATCAACCTGACGGCCTCTCTGGCCCGACGTGATCCGGACGGAGAGAAAACCTTCACCGTGCGCATCAGCGGGGTCCCTCCGGACATCCCCCCCCCGGCATTGACCTCCGATCCGCCCCTACCCCAGGATGAAATCCTGTCCCAGATGCTCTTCGGCCGATCCCTGTCCCGCATATCCCCCACCCAGGCCGCCCAATTGGCCCTGGCGGCCCGGGAACTGGCCGGCCACGGCCCCGGCCTGAACCTGATGGGCACGGCCCGCGACCTGCTCCAGCTCGACGACCTGGACCTGGTAACTGGCCAGGGCGGCGACATGGGTCTGCACGCCGGAAAATACATCCACGATCGCGTCTACCTGCGTCTGGACAGTGACCTGAGAACCGGGGAGGAAACAGCCTCCGTGGACGTGGAACTCACCCCCCGGATCAACCTGGAAAGCACCATCGGCCCCAAGGGGGGCGGGCTGGGGCTGTTCTGGAAGCGAGACTATTGACGGCCTCGCCGGGTATGGTCAGGATTCGATTCGGTCCGTTTCAGGGGGCTCGTCAGACTTCAACAAAAAATAGATTTCTTCATCGGTCAACGCGAACATGATTGATTTCTTGGTCTGAAATATGCCTCGCCGATCCTCCGTGAGCCGACGTTCAGGGATATCCTGCGATGAAACCGCATCCACCGAAGCCGAGGTTGTCTCCCGTCGCTCCATGCCGAGACGCCTTTCGCCTCCTGCCCGACGATCGGCTCTGTTTCTTCTCTCGCACTGCTGTCGTCGATCAGTCGTTGGACCACGACGATCGCCCTGTTTGCATTCATCTTTTTTTAGCGGCATGCTCATTGGTTACCACCCTTGCCGTTTCCACGAGATTCACAACTTTGTGCGTCTGTTGAATTTCTACTTAAAGAATAATTCCCCGGAAGCTCCAGTCAACGCCGGCCTTCATCCCAGCACGCGGCCGTGACGCAGGGGTCTTGCCGACTGGAGCAGCCTGGAGGAAAGATGAGTCAACCTGTTGCCCAACAATTCGACCTGATTTTGCTTCCCGCACAAGGGATTGTCCCGTCGCTTCACATACCGACTCCAGGAGCAAAGCATGCAGCCCGGTGGTGCAGGGGAAGCCTTACACGAAACGTCCATACCCAAGGAGGATGATCATGGATTACGTTCATGTTAAAAATTTACGGATC
>SKYX01000409.1 GCA_007127655.1 Desulfonatronum sp. | reverse complement strand
TCCGTTCAAAAACCCCAAGTGCAAGGAGCAAAAAAAGTTCAAGGTCGAAGCGTATTTATTCATACGTGAGAGTTTGAACTTTTTGCAGCGACGCAGCAATTGGGAGTTTTTCAACGGACTGGTAGGGGAATCGCATATTTTGCGTGAGGAGAAATCACAGGCTGCGGAAATACTTCCCGAGCGCCCAAGCGCCCGAGCGCCCGAGCGTTTGTTACGAGGGCCGGCAGAGGCAACGCTTGATCCGGGTCCCAGGCCACGATATGGATTCTCGTTGCGGGCAAGCCCTTTGGGCTGTTACCGAAATCGATTCAGTTCCATTTCCAATGCATCAAGCCTGCGCGAAATGTCCGCTTCTTCCTCGTAGCTCATGGACCTGCCTCCTTCCGTCAGATGCAGGTAATCGCGCCGAACGGAGTCCAGCCGGTATTGAACTTCGCGCCCCTCTCCCGCGGGCAAACGGCCGCTGACTCTCCCATCATCAATTGTCCACTGCATTGCGACAATCCTGTCCCCGGTCCGTGGTCCTTCAATTCTTAGTGGTCGGACAAGCGCTTGGTCTATTTCATTTCCTAGCCTTTCAAGCCGGATATTCATTCTGTCCCATTCATTCCGGCGAACAGGCTTGCCTGCCAGTGCCGTATACTCCGTCCGAACTCCCTTCAGCGTGGTCAGGAACATTTGCGATTGGTCAGGGGTGAGTGCGCCGGTTTTCAGGCCGTCTCCAATCTTTTCCTGGATGACAACCATCTTGTTTTCCGCGCTGCGTTCATAATCCGGCCATGTTTGAGGCATGGCCGCGCATCCGGAAAACAAGACGATTACAGCGACCATGAGTGCCATCGTAAAGAGTGCGTTCTTCATTTTTGCCTCCTCTCTCCCGCAAGTTTCTCAAGGACTCGCAAGAATGGACAATCAAAAGCCTTCCCGGCCCATGGGCCGGGAAGGAAAACGTTGGCTCGAATTACTGGACGGTCATGTTGTTGACCACATGCTTCACGCCTTTTTGGTTCCTTACCCAACACCACTGCTACGCAACAGGAGGATACTCTTTTGAGCCTCCCTGTCTGTAGGGGAAACACATATTCAGTATGAGGAGAAATCACGGGACACGGGAATAATTCCCGGGCGGAGGTTGAATTCTTATTCGTAACGTCCAGGGAAGTATTCCCGTTGCCTGTGATTTTCCCTTGCAACAATAGGCGATTTCCCTACAGACGCAGTTCAAAAAAAAGGTTTTCATGGCGGAGGTTGGCGAGAAAGATCCAGCGCTTGAACGTCTTGAACAACGTATGCTCAAGGAGAGAATTCCCGTGCAACGAATCGGATGCCGCCGCGGGAAACTGATCACGCGGGCTGTTTTGCTCATTGCGGCGTATTGTCTGCTGATCTTTCCGGCCCTGGCACAGGAACCCTCCGGGACAACCGGCGAGCCACGACAGTCGAGCACCCCCGCCGGCGAGGAGCTTTCCGCGGCGCCCGTGAAGGTGGACGTCAACCCGGTTGCGAGAGATGAAGAGATATTCAGGCGACTCCAAAGCGTCCTGGAGGCCACCAATTGGTTCATTGGCCCACAAGTCCGGGTCCAGGAAGGAGTTGTCTTTCTGCGTGGCCAGGTGGAGTCCGAAGTGCTCAAAAAATGGGCTGGAGATCTGGCCCGCAACACCCAGGACGTGGTTGCCGTGGTCAACAGGATGGAGGTGATCGAGCCGTCGGCATGGGATTTCCGTCCGGCCTGGCACGGTCTGCTGAAATTATGGCGCGACATTGTCCACTCGTTTCCTTTTTTCGTGTTTGGCCTGCTCACCCTGGCATTATCGGCGGGTGCCGGCATACTGGCGACAAGAACGGCTCGGATATTTTTGCACGGCCGAATTCGGACGAAACTTCTGCAAAACGTCATCGCCCGCGGGGTCGGCGGACTGGTCGTCCTCTGCGGCGCCTACCTGATTCTGAGGGTCTCCGGCCTGACGCAACTGGCATTGACGGTGGTCGGCGGAACGGGCTTGATCGGCCTGGTCATCGGCATCGCATTCAGGGACATCACCGAGAATTTCCTGGCAAGCATCTTTCTCAGCATGCAGCGGCCCTTCGAGACCGGCGATCTGGTGGAAATAGCGGGCGAGACCGGGTATGTGCAGCAATTGAACATGCGCACGACAATCTTGATGAACCTCAGCGGAAACCTCGTCCAGATCCCGAACTCCAGCGTTTACAAGAGCAACCTGCACAACTTCACGACCACCCCGAACCGGCGGGAGGAGTTCATGGTCGGCATCGGCTACGACGATGCCATCAACGCAGCCCAGGAAATTGCCCGAAAAGTACTGGCGGAGCATCCGGCCGTTCTGAACGATCCCGAGCCTTCGGTGCTGGTGGACAGCCTGGGGAGTTCAACGGTGAACCTGCGCATTTTCTTCTGGTTGAACGGTCACACGCACAGTTGGCTCAAGGTGCGCTCCTCAGTGATCCGACTGGTGAAATTCGCTTTTCAGAAACACGGCATCTCCATGCCCGACGAGGCCCGGGAGATCGTCTTCCCGCAAGGCGTTCACGTCACCTTGCTCAACGATAAAGACCTGGAAGGGGAGGATGCATTGGTGAAAAAGCGGTTCCCGGTGGAAATGCAGCCCGAAAATCTCGATGCCGTATCCACGAAAGCGGAAGCCGGCTTATATAGTGAAGCCGTCGTCATCAAGGAGCAGGCCCGGCAGGCCCAACCACTGCAGGAAGGGGAGAATCTCCTGCCGGTTGCTTCCGGCGCGGCTGATTCCAAGAAGTGAAAAATGCAAATTTTCTGTAAATCCAACATATTCACACAAGAAGAAGTATCTGCTCAAAAAGTGCTGGAAATTTAACTGGACCGCCGAGATGCAGTTGTTGCTTTTTTCGGATGACGAAAAAACACAATGGCAGGACAGGCATCTTGCCTGTCTGCCCAGGATTTATGGGCATTTGCACACCGGCCACATGGAAGTTTTGACATTGGGCAGGCAGGATGCCTGCCCCACCATAAAAAGAGCTGCCCGGAGTTTTTGAGCAGCCACAAGGAGAAAACCATGCGGATTCAAATCAACTCCGACCGCAACATCGAGATTGACGAACCCCTGCACGCTGAAATCAGCGCTGGAGTGGAAAGCGCCC
>SKYX01000175.1 GCA_007127655.1 Desulfonatronum sp. | reverse complement strand
TACCCGAGTGCTGTCCCGGTCCAGCTGGAACCGGGAGGATTCACCCCTGAATGCGTACTTGCGCCAGGGCGTGACAGTTACAGCCGGTGCAGCCAAATCAGGTGGTGGGGCACCGCACATCCACAACCACAGCTTCTGGGACGAGGAGATATTCAATCCACTGCTACTGGAGGGGTATCCGGTCGGTGAGCTGCTACTGATGAGCCAGATTCATCTGGGCTGGGTAACCAGTTTTGTCGGTGACCCCCTGTACAGGCTCCCCCCTGACCCGCCAAGACCATCCGCGCTGCCTGGCTTGAGCTGGGAGCATAACGTGCAGGTGGGTTCCGTTCACAGTCCGGAGCATGGCAATGGGGTTTTGGTTCTGCTCGACCTGGAAGCAACGCCCGAGGAGCCCCGGGTGGTCCAGATGCGCTTGGCAAGGGCTGATGATGCCGCTTTAGGCCAGTGGGAACACGTTTTTGAGCGATTTGCCTCCCGTCCGTATGTCAGCATTCCCGTGGGCTCAGGCAGCCCAGGGGACGAGTGGATCATGGAAGTGATTGACCCGTTCGGCAACAGGACAAAACTGCGGGGCAGGCTTGAGAAGAAAGCTCTTGCCGAACCCGGCTCGCCAACGCAATGATGCGAAGCCCGGAGGAACAGGGGCAAGCACGTCCGGTGGAAGCCTTTCAGCCCCCTGGCCTGGCTGGGAAAACGATTGCCGATAGCCATGAAGCCGGGTATGTTCCGCTTCCCGAATGGCGTTATTCCACCAACAAAAGGCGAATTCATGCATCTCGACCCTCCCACTTCTCCCTATGCCGAGAGCCTGCTGGTCCATTTCCGACGGGTTGAATTCCTGAAACAAGAGGCCTTGCGGCTGCCCTCGCTGGGGCTGAACCAGCGCCAACTTTGCGACTTGGAGCTGCTTCTGAGCAGGGCTTTTTATCCGCTGTGCGGCTTCATGAACCAGGATGACTACCACTGCGTCCTGGAGAAAATGCGCCTTGCCGACGGCACGGTCTGGCCCATGCCGATCGTTCTGGACGTGGAGGCCGCCATGGCGGACCAGTTGGCCCCGGGCCGGCAACTGGCCCTGAACGATCAGGAAGGGTTTCTCCTGGCGGTTCTCACTGTTTCCGAGACGTGGAAGGCGGACAAACGCGCCGAGGCCCTGTCGGTTTTCGGGACGGATGATCCGGCGGCGCATCCGGGCGTCCAGCGCCTTTTTTCCGAAACCAGGGACTGGTACGTGGGCGGGCGCCTGGAAGGGTTGCACCTGCCCCAGCACTACGATTTCCCGGAGTTGCGCCTCTCTCCATCCGAAACACACCGCTTCTTTGCCCAGCGCGGCTGGCGGAACGTGGCCGGATTTCAGACCAACCAGCCCCTGCACTGCGCCCACAAGGAAATGGTCCTCCGAGCGGCACGGGAAGCCGGGGCCAGTCTGTTCATTCAGCCCGTGGTCGGCCATCTCCGACCCGGAGACCTGGATCATTTCACCATGGTCAGCTGCTACCAGGAGTTCATCAAGGCCTTTCCCCGGAACATGGCGCACCTGGGTCTCATCCCCCTGGCCCGACGCCAGGCAGGCCCGCGCGAGGCGCTGTGGGAAGCCGTGGTCCGCAAGAACTACGGCTGCAACCATTTCATGGTGGCCGACGACCACGGCGACCCCGTGACGCACGATTCGGAACAGCGCTTCTACCCCCTGGGAGCGGCCCAGGATCTGGTCCGCGGCCTGGAAACGGAAACCGGGGTGCGCATGATCCCCCTCAAGCCCGTGGCCTACGTGGAGGACAAGGCCCAGTACGTGGTCAAGGAGGAGATATCCGCGGACATGACCGTAAAGGACATTTCCTCCTCGGAACTGCGCCGTCGCCTGGAATTTGACCTGGAAATCCCCGATTGGTTCTCGCTCCCCGGGGTCGTGGCCGAGCTGAAAAAGGCCTACCCTCCCCGGCACAGCCAGGGGTTCAGCGTGCTGCTCACCGGCCTGTCCGGCTCGGGCAAGTCCACTCTGGCCAAGGTCCTGTTCGTCAAGTTCATGGCCATGCGCCACCGCCCGGTCACGCTGCTGGACGGAGACATCGTCCGCCGCAACCTGTCCAGCGAGCTGACCTTCTCCCGGGAGCACCGCAACCTGAACGTGCAGCGCATCGGCTTCGTGGCCTCTGAGATTACGAAGAACCGGGGGATCGCCATCTGCGCCCCCATCGCACCCTACGAGCAGTCTCGGCGCATCGCCCGGGACATGATCTGCCAGTACGGCGGGTACATCGAGGTGTATATGAGCGCCCCGCTGGAAACCTGCGAATTGCGCGACCGCAAAGGCCTCTATGCCAAGGCCAGGGCGGGGCTGGTCACGGGCGTGACCGGCGTGGACGATCCCTACGAGCCACCGACGAACCCGGAGCTGACCATCGATACCACGGAACTCACTCCCAACGAAGCGGCTCAGGAAGTCTTGCTCTATCTGGAAGAACAGGGGTATGTGCGGTAATATGACGCTCCGCGCCGCAAAATAAGTACAGGGCGTAAAGCGGTCTTGCGCGGGAGAATCGAGGAGCCTAAAAAATGGTGCCCAGGGCCGGAATCGAACCGGCACGCCCATCTCTGAGCGAGGGATTTTAAGTCCCTTGTGTCTACCAATTCCACCACCCGGGCACTGCCCTTCCACTTATCCTGTTGACCTTTCCCCCGTCAATCGCCAAGGGGTCAGTTTCGCCCTTTCGGCCTTGCCTGGAACCTGCTAGAGCCTAGGAAATTTGGAACAACTTAGGGACGTGGCTGTTACTGAAATACCGTTTTTGAATTTGGTAGTGCAGGCATCTTGCCTGCACAGACAGGCAGGATGCCTGTCCTCCCATTGAGACATGCCTCTTGCCCACTCTTGGGGCAAAAACGGTACATCAACATCCACCAACTACCTGAGTTGATTTTTTTTGAATACAGGAGATAAGCCGACTCATGCACGCCTCACCCTTGAATGTCGCCGTTTCCACCCTGATCATCGCCCGTGACGGTCAGGAAGCGGCACAGGAGCAGGTTCTCGTGGAACAACCCGTGGAGGTCGCCCTGAATGAACGGGTCATTGGGACGGCCATGGTGCTGGCCCAGGATCTGGACGTGTTCGGGGCCGGATTTCTTTTCGGGCAGGGGTA
>SKYX01000136.1 GCA_007127655.1 Desulfonatronum sp. | reverse complement strand
GCCCGCAACCCGCGACGCAGCGCGGCCTTGTCCATTAGTAGCGATAGTAGTCCGGCTTGTAGGGGCCGTCCGGGGATACCCCCAGATAATCGGCCTGGGCCGTGGTCAGGGTGGTCAACCCCACGCTCAGCTTGCCCAGGTGCAGGCGGGCCACCTTCTCGTCCAGCAGCTTGGGCAGGACGTAGACCTTGTTCTCGTACTTGTCAGGGTTGGTCCACAGTTCGATCTGGGCGATGACCTGGTTGGTGAAGGAGGCGGACATCACGAAGGAGGGATGGCCCGTGGCGCAGCCCAGATTCACCAGCCGCCCCTCGGCCAGCAGGATGATCCGCTTGCCGTCCGGGAACTCGATGTGGTCCACCTGGGGCTTGATGTTGATCCAGTTCAGCTCGCGGATCCCGGCCACGTCGATTTCCAGGTCGAAGTGACCGATGTTGCAGACAATGGCCTGGTTCTTCATCACGTCCATGTGCGCACGGGTGACAACGTCCCGGCAACCCGTGGCCGTGACGAAGATGTCGCCCAGCGGCGCGGCCTCTTCCATGGTCAGCACCTGATAGCCTTCCATGGCCGCCTGCAGGGCGATGATCGGGTCGACTTCCGTGATCAGCACCCGGGCCCCCAGGCCGCGCATGGCCTGGGCGCAGCCCTTGCCCACGTCTCCGTATCCGGCCACCACCACGACCTTGCCGGCCACCATCACGTCCGTGGCCCGCTTGATCCCGTCGGCCAGGGACTCCCGGCAACCGTAGAGGTTGTCAAACTTGCTCTTGGTCACGGAGTCGTTGACGTTGAAGGCTGGGCACTTCAGGGTGCCGGCCTTTTCCATCTGGTAGAGTCGGTGCACGCCGGTGGTGGTTTCCTCGGACAGGCCGCGCACGCCCGCCATGATTTCCGGGCGCTTCTCATGCAAAACCTGGGTCAGGTCCCCGCCGTCGTCCAGGAGCATATTCGGGGTCCAGCCGTCCGGGCCCTGGATGGTCTGATCCACGCACCACCAGTATTCCTCCTCGGTTTCGCCCTTCCAGGCGAAGACCGGAATTCCGGCGGCGGCAATGGCCGCGGCGGCGTGGTCCTGGGTGGAGAAGATGTTGCAGGAACTCCACCGGACCTCCGCGCCCAGGTGGATCAGGGTTTCGATGAGCACCGCGGTCTGGATGGTCATGTGCAGGCAGCCGGCGATGCGCGCGCCCTTTAAGGGCTTGGACGGGCCGAACTCTTCGCGCAGGGCCATCAGCCCGGGCATCTCGGTTTCCGCGATTTCGATCTCCTGGCGGCCCCATTGGGCCAGGGACATGTCGCGAACCTTGTAGTCCGTAGTGGTGTCGAGAATTCTGGTCATCGGTCGTACTCCTTTGCGCTCGGCGAATAAGAAAAATGAAGATGCAACAAGAGGCTGGGCCCGCCGGGACCGCCCGGGGTGGTTGGGGTTGATCGGACCGGATCTGGTCGAATCAGGCGGAACGGTCGTATTTGAAAAAAATGAGAAAAACCTATATCCCCCCACGGGTCAAGCGCGGGCAAGCAAAAAGGGGTCAACCCGTGTTTGGATTGACCCCCTTGAATTGCATGGGGTGGATGACGCGACTTGAACGCGCGGCCGCCTGGGCCACAACCAGGTGCTCTACCTACTGAGCTACACCCACCGTGAAAGAGAGGTATCTAAGCAAAACATCGCCTCCTCGTCAAGGGGATGCGTCGTCACATCCTTAACCTTAAACCAGAGAGAAAACTCCGGAGGGTATTTTGGATAAACTGGTCATCGAAGGGAATGTTCCCTTGCGCGGGCGAATCCGGGTCAGCGGGTCGAAAAACGCGGCCTTGCCCATTTTACTGGCCTGTATCCTGGCCGAGGGCCCGATCCACCTGCGCAACGTCCCCAAGCTCAAGGACATCGCCACAACCCTTCAACTGCTGCGCCTGTTGGGCTGCGAGGCCGAGCAGAACGGCGAGACCGTGGTCACTTGCGTGGGGGCGAACCTGATTCCGGAGGCTCCCTATGAATTGGTACGGACCATGCGCGCCTCGGTGCTTTGCCTGGGGCCGCTGCTGGCGCGGCTGGGCAAGGCCGAGGTGGCCCTGCCCGGCGGGTGCGCCATCGGCTCCCGGCCCGTGGACCTGCACCTGCGAGGCCTGGAGCGGATGGGCGCGACCTTCGAGCTGGAGGCCGGGAACATCATCGGCCGGTGCGACCGGCTCAAGGGAGCGCACATCCATTTCGACTTTCCCACTGTGGGCGGAACGGAAAACCTGCTCATGGCCGCCAGCCTGGCCGAAGGCGAAACCATTCTGGAAAACGCGGCCCGGGAGCCCGAGGTGACCAATCTGGCTGACTTCCTGAACGCCTGCGGCGCGAAGATCGAGGGCCAGGGCACCAGCATCATCCGCGTCCAGGGCGTGGAGCGGCTCACCGGGGCCGAATTCAGCGTCATGCCGGACCGAATCGAGGCTGGAACGTACCTGGTCGCCGCGGTGATCACGGACGGAGAACTCTATCTGGAGAACTGCTCCATGGCCGACCTGGACGCCGTGGTCTACAAGTTGCGGGAAATGGGGGTCTGGATCCAGGAGGGCAAGAGCGGGGTTCTGGCCAAGCGCGGGGCCAGGCTGGTGGGCGTGGACGTGATGACCCAGCCCTTTCCCGGCTTCCCCACGGACATGCAGGCTCAGCTCATGGCCTTGATGGGCTTGGCCGAAGAGTCCGGGACGATCAAGGAAACCATTTTTGAGAACCGCTTTATGCACGTTCAGGAACTGGTCCGAATGGGCGCGCGGATCAAGGTCTCCGGCCAGAACGCCCTGGTCCGGGGCGTGGACCACTATGTCGGGGCCCCGGTCATGGCCTCGGACCTGCGGGCCAGCGCCTCCCTGGTCCTGGCCGGCCTTGCGGCCAAGGGCGCCACGGAAGTCCGTCGAATCTATCACCTGGACCGGGGCTACGAAAACCTGGAAGCCAAACTGTCCCAGGTAGGGGCACGAATTCGTCGCGTGGCCCAGTAAGCTTGTCCCGCACCGTTCGCAACGCCTTGACGTCGTGTTCCTCGGGCGTTAGGAAATCAGGTTGTGCTCCCGTAGCTCAGGTGGATAGAGCGATCGCCTCCTAAGCGATAGGCCGCAGGTTCGAATCCTACCGGGAGCACCATATTT
>SKYX01000289.1 GCA_007127655.1 Desulfonatronum sp. | reverse complement strand
CCATTTTGTAGGATTTGTTGGGATTGAGTTCTGTTTCCAGGTATTCAAGGAATCGTTCCGCCGGTGTGCCCATAATCCTGGCCTCGTCCTGCACCAGATCTTCAGCGGCTTGCTTGGTCTTCAGCCAGCTTCCAAAATGGTCGATGAATGGCTTGGGATCGGCATCGCGAGAGTGGGCGAAAAAATCCATCAATGACGGTGAACCGCCGCCCAGGTCTTGCTTGATTTCGGCATAGAGGGCCAGAAGGCGATCTTTCAGGGGCATCCGTTCGATTATGCCCCTGATGCTGTGCTGCCAAACCTTCTGCACTTCCAGGTCCGGTGAGAGAAAGCAGCCCTTGGGCAGGCGCTGGAACAGGGTATTAGCGGTTTCACGACCATTGTACTGCTGGATGTAATCCTGAACGGATGTGAAGCCGGCCAGAGCCAGCGGAGCCACGTGCGCTTTTTTGAAATTGCCCACAAAGTCGATGACAACCAGTTGATCCTTATGCGGGGCCGTACGCAAGCCGCGCCCGAGTTGTTGCAGAAAGATGGTGAAGGACTGGGTGGGGCGGAGAAAGAGAACGTGGCTGAGCCTGGGGATGTCCACGCCTTCGTTGAAGATGTCCACGCAGCAGAGGATATTCAGGGGATCCTGTTCATCCTCCAGCCTGCGCATGGCCGCTGCCCGTTCCTGTTCAGTGTTGTCGCCCACCAGGGATAAAGAGTGGAGGCCGTGCTCTTGGGTCAGGCGTTGCGCGGTATAGCGGGCGTGCTGGATGGAACTGCAAAAGGCCAGGGCCTTGATCTTGCCGGTGTATGGCAGAAAACGCCGCAGATTATGGGCTATGATCGCGGTCCTGGTATCAGTCATCAATGCCTTGTTCAGTTGCTCCTCGTCATAATCGGTCCGCTTCCAGGCTATCTGCTCGTAATCCGTCGGATCATGCACGGCAAAGTACTGAAACGGAGCCAACAGGCCGCGGTCCACGGCGTCCAGGAGGCGAAGTTCGTAGGCAATCGTATTCTCGCACAGCCTGAGTACGTCACCGCCGTCCATCCGCTCCGGAGTGGCTGTCAGGCCAAGCAGGAACTCCGGCTGAAAGTAGTCAATGACCTTGCGGTAGGACGGGGCCTCGGCATGGTGAAACTCATCCACCACGATATAATCGAACTCGCCTGGATGAAATCGTTGCAGGTTTGCTTTGCGGCTGAGCGTCTGGATCATGGCGAAAACCGCCGTGGCCCCGTGGTCCGGGTTGCGGCTGGTGCCGGAGTAGACGGCGACATTCGATCCCTGGCCCAGGACATCCACAAAACTCTGGCTGGCCTTGCGCAGGATGTTTTCCCTGTGGGCGATGAACAGGATTTTTTTCTTCCCGCTCTGGGCGAAATCCAGGGCCGCGAGATAGGTTTTTCCGATCCCCGTGGCCGCGATGACGGCTGCGGCCCGAGCGCCTCGATCACGCAGGGCCTGCAGGCGACGCAACGCATCTGCCTGGGCCGAGTTTGGGGTGATGGTGGGCCGCTCTGCGTACGTTGCGGGACTGCCTGATTTTCCTTCTTCACCATATCCTGACTGCGATACCGGACGTGTAGGTGTCTGACCGTAGCCAGCGGTATCCGCAAACCATGCGCTGGGCGCAATTACCTGGCGTTGCCGATAGCGTTCCCGGTATCCAATCAGGAAATCTTCTCCTGCCTCCGTGCATTGTCCATCCCAAAGCGCACGGTACTCGTCAATGGCCGATTGCCAAAGGGTCCGGCCATGTTCAGCCAGGGGCAGATTCACTTCTCCGGATGTGTAATAGTTCCATTCGATGTTGCTCAGAAATCCGGCCTCGGTCAGGTTGGACGAGCCGATGATGGCTGATCCCTTGCCGGTTCTGTGGCGAAACAGGTAGGCCTTGAGGTGAAAATTGCGGTTTGGGCTTTGATTAAAGGGCGTACCGGGCGGATGATAGACCCGTAGCGCAAGGCCGGGGATGTAGTCCCGCAGATGTTCAATGTATTCCGGGGCTGTGAAGTTGCCCATGGTGGACAGAATGACCTGGGCCGTGCCGCCACGGGCAATAAAGCGGTTCAGATCGTGAGTCAGGATGTTGATGATCCCTGGCGCGTAAAAGGCCGAGGCAATCCAGGCCGCCTCGCTGCGTTCCAGTTCGCTGCGCACCAGGGCCAGCAGGCTGCTTCTATCGGGGGAATTGAAAATGAATCGGGATTGGTCGCTGTCCAGTTGGTCAGGCCAGGGCTGTCCAACGCTCTCCAGGAAAACACCCTCTTGGAAACCACCGCGATCTTCGCGTAGTTGTTCCAGCCTCTGCAGCAAATCCCCCAGCTCCAGGCCTTGTTGCCTCAGCAAGGCCAGCACCACTTCCAGAACATCCGCTGATTCTGTCAGAAGCTTGTCGGGATTGTGGCTGTCACAACTGGCCTGGAAAAGTTCATACGCCTCCTCCAGCAGCTTCTCTCTGGCCGCATGAGTAAACTCTGGGCCGTTTACGGATAATGTGAGAGGAAATTTCCCGGCTTTGCGAATGATCTCCGGAATCCGATCCCGGACAAGTTTTCCGTAATAGATGGGGGGAGAAGATTCATCCATGGTATGCTTGCCTTGTCATGCTCAGCACATACCCCAACCAAGTCTCCCCCGTGCCTAATGCCGACGCATTCGTGAATGCTTCCACCACCGTAAGGTTCAGCTTCGCGAAAACCTCACGCAAATCCTCGCCCCTCCAAAGCACGAACACTCGACCGTCTCTTGTCGTGCTTATCCCAACCCCCTGCTTCATTGTCAGCAGAACCTGCCCGCCGGGCTTGAGGGCCTGGAGCGTTCGGGACAGGGTAGAGGGGAAGCGGTCTTTGGGCACGTGGACCAGGGCGCCGATCAGGATCAGGGCGTCCACGGACAGAGTGGTGAAGTCGAAATAATCGAAATCCGCGCACAGCACTTCGCACTCGGCATGTTCACGGGCCAGCTTTGCCAAGCCAGGGGAGCGCTCCAGACCCAGGACCTCGTACCCGCGCTGCTTCAGCCACAGCAGATCCCGGCCTGATCCGCAGCCCACGTCCAACACCTGGGCCGGGGCCGGAACGTGCCGGGTCAGGGGTTCCAGGAACGGAGACGGGTCCAGGGGGAAGGTTTGGGCGTGGTAGGCGTGGGGCGCGTGT
>SKYX01000226.1 GCA_007127655.1 Desulfonatronum sp. | reverse complement strand
TCGCACTGGGCGCCCAATTCCGGTTCGCACCGGAATGGCTCTGGTCCTTCGGCGCGGCCTATGACACCTCGCCGGTGGACAGCGACAAGGGCCGGACCCCGGAACTGGCCCTGGACCGCCAGATCCGCCTGGCCACCGGCCTGCAGTACGACTGGAGCCAGGACGTGACCATCGGGGGGGGCCTACGAGTACATTGATCTCGGCGATGGGAGGATCGACAGGAACGACGGCCCGCTCAGGGGCCAGCTCAAGGGGAAATACGACCCCAACTCCATTCATGTCTTCGCCCTGAACATGATCTGGAAGTTCTGATCCGGAAACCTCCGGGGCGGGTCATTTTGCGGGATAGTTCAGAACTGGTTGATAAATTGCGACGTCTTCTTTCCGGCATCCGTTCGGTGGAGGGGCGACCGGCCGGTCGCCCCTACGGCCTGGACATGGGCAGCCGTACTCGAACGTGTCAACCATTTATTCCGACAAAATGAATCCCCCACCATTTATATCGCATGCTTGATCAACAGGCCGCCAGTCGGCTCGAACAGCGAACGCTGACCCTCTCGATCTACGGGGTCGTCCTGGTGGCCGTGGGCAGCCTTGCCTACGGCCTTTTTCTGGAATCCGACGTCGTGATCCTGAACGGCATCTTTTCCCTGCTGAGCCTCATCGGCGGCGGGCTGAACCTGATGGCGGCCAGGGTGGTCGCGCAGCCGGAAAATCGGCGTTTTCCGTACGGCTACTCCCACGTGGAGCCGCTTGTCTTGAGCGTGAACAGCTTCCTGGTCCTGCTGATCTGCCTGTACGCCCTGATCAACGGTATCGAGCGCATCCGGGCCGGCGGCAATGCGGTCAGCCCTGAAGGGGTCATCGTCTTCGGACTCCTGAGCGGCACGGTTTCCCTGGCCCTTTGGTACCATGATCGCAAGGTGGCCCGCCGGATCAACTCGGCCCTGGTGGAGGCTGACGCCTGTGAATGGCTGATCGATTTTGGTTTCAGCATGGTGACCCTGCTGGGCTTTGCCGTGCTGCCCCTGCTTGCGGAACCGGCCCGCGGCGTCTGGGCGCTCTATGCGGACCCGGTGCTGGTGGCCGCAATGGCACTTTTGGCCATCCCCATGCCCCTGGCCGCCCTGCGGCGCAGCCTGCGCGAAGTGCTGCTGATGAGCGCCGTGGATGACGAGGTGACCCACCGCCTGGAAACGGTGATGGATGCCCTCAGCAGGGAGTACGATATCGCCCACTATGTGCATCACGTGGTCAAGACCGGGCGCGTCCGGTTCATCGAGTTGAATATCGTCGTCGGCCCGGATTTCACCCTGCAGACCATCCCCGAGCAGGACCGGCTCAGGGAACGCATCTGGAACGCACTCGGCCTGAAAATGGAAGAGACATGGCTCTCCATCTGTCTGACCGGAGAGGCGCATTGGGCATAGCCGATCAATGCAGGGGTATTTTGCGGGAGAAACAGGTTGACACTCTTTGTTGCCGTGAAAATGCGCATCTGTAGGGGCAGCCCTTGCGGCTGCCCTGGATGGGCGAGGCAACGGAGAGGTACGACGAACAAATGATCAACCGTGCCGCTATGATTATCTGGGCAAAGGGCAGGCGCAAGGCCTGCCCCTACATAATGCGATTATGCGCATGATCATCTGGAACAAGATGCCAATGTGTCAACCAGATGTGAACCATCCCCATTTTGCTCTCTGTAAAAACTATCCTTCAGCGAGGTAGATTGCAGACTGTTCAAGGCGCCCCCCAAGTGTGATCCAGCAATCATCGAAATCGATATCGAAATCGGAAGGTTACCAGAAATCGATTTCGATCACGATTTCGATTTCGATGCCGATCCAGGGCGTCCGTGGTTCGAGAACAAATCTGCCCAGAGGCATAGGGGAAGGAACGATAACACCGGGGGTATTGAGTGACCAGGAGGGTGTGCGGATGAACATGAAGGACTTGATGTGGCTGCGAAAGACGGGGGAGGCCCGGTGGGTGCTGGTTCCCCGGCTGATCGCGGCGTTGCCGCTGACCGTGTTCGGCGCATTCCATCTGACGGGGATGACGCCGCTGATGGAGATCATGGAGCGCGCGGGGATTCCGTTCCCCGGGGTTAACTACATCCTGGCACCTGTGCTGTTGGTGGTGTCCGGGCTGTCGCTGGGGTTTGGGTACCATGCGCGCCTCGGCGCGTTCGTGGCCATGATCACGATGCTGGTGGCCTCGTACAGCAAGATCGTGATCGAAGACTGGCCGGGACCGATGGAGCCGCCCCTGGCCCTGCCGATCGTGGTCCTGCTGGCTTCCGTGGCGGTGCTGGTCTCCGGCGCCGGCAAGTGGAGCGCGGACCTCCGGGCCTGGAAGGGGGAATAATGGAGTCGCGATTCAAGCAGGGCATTGACAGACTGCGCGGTTCAGCGGCATGGGCAGCAGGTACAGCCAGTGCAAGAACGAGAGGAAGGGCAACGATGAGGACGGAAAACGACTTGCGGGGCAAGGTAGCCATTGAACCCTGCCCCGTATCCACCAGGTATCTTTCGGGCCGCGAGAGGCTTCGCCTCCCGGCCTTGCGCGTCGTGAACCACAAATGGCGCTCCTTCCAAAAGCTGCACCCCCTCTGGGCCCTGCTGGCCTTGTTGGCAATGCTCGCCTCCGGATGCGGCTCTCGGCAACCCGCGGAGCCCGCGCTGCATGAACCCATGGGCCTGGGTGGGACGTTGATGTCCATGGAGCACCCGGGCACGCCCATGCCCGGCAAGATCCTTCCAGATTCCCAGGCTGTCCGTGAGCCCAGGCTTCCGTTCACCGCGCGGGGCCAGGAACCCGGCTGGATGATCACCATTGACGCAAGCACCATCTTCCTGAACGGCGACTACGGGGCCCTGCGGCTGAGCATGCCCCGAACCGAACCGCGGGCCATTGCCAAGGGCATCCTTTACAGCACCGAAGAGGGGGGCCGCCGCCTCGAGGTCTTCATCCAACCGGAGATCTGCGCCGACGTGGCCACCGGCATGCCCCACCCCTACCAGGTGCGCTTCGAACTCGACGGCCAGGGCCATGCCGGATGCGGCGGCGACCCGAATATCCTGCTCACCGGCGGCGAGTGGACCGTTCAGACGATCGACGGGGCGCCGGTGATCGAACAATCCGAGGTGACGATCCATTTCATGGAGGAGTGGCGGGTGGCGGGAAGCGCCTCGTG
>SKYX01000307.1 GCA_007127655.1 Desulfonatronum sp. | reverse complement strand
GCCGGATACGGCGGCAGTTTTCACAGATGGGCAAATGACCCTGATGCCGGACCGTACAACAGTTGGGGCAACGGCGCGGCCATGCGCATCAGTCCGGTGGGCTATGCTTTTGACGACCTGGAAACGGTCCTGGAAAAGGCCAGAGAGTTCACCGAGGTCACCCACAATCACCCCGAGGGCATCAAGGGCGGGCAAGCGACGGCAGCGGCCATCTTCCTGGCCAGATCCTGGAAGTCGAAGGACAATATCAAGGAGTTCGTGGAACAGCGGTTCCAGTACGACCTGAGCAGGCATGTGGACGAAATTCGCCCCGACTATGCCTTTGACGTGTCCTCCCAGGGCACGGTGCCCCAGGCCATCCGGGCGTTTTACGATTCAACGGATTTCGAGGATGCTCTCCGCACCGCCGTCTCCCTTGGCGGGGACTGCGACACTCTGACCTGCATCACCGGAGGGATTGCCCAGGCGTTCTACGGCGGGGTGCCGGAAGCTATCCAGGGCAAGGTCTATGAGAAACTGGATGAGAGGCTGGGGGAGACTGTGCTGCAGTTCATGGAGAGGTATGGCAGAATGGACGGAGGTGAACAATGATCACGATCCTGGCCCTGGGCGACAGCCTGACCACCGGATACGGCCTTGCGGCGGAAGCGTCCTTTGCATCCCGGTTGGAACAGATTCTGAATCGCGAAGGAGGGGATGTCCGAGTGATCGACGGCGGCGTGTCCGGTGATACGGCATATGACGGCCTGCGCCGCATTGATCGCCTTCTTGCCCATAACCCTGACCTCGTCATTGTCGAGTTCGGAACCAACGACTGGTATTCGGGGTTGCCGGTGGAACAGATCAAGGCCAATCTGACGCGGATTATCGACAAATGCCAAAATGCTGGTGCGCTGGTGCTCTTGACCGGCGTCCGCTCGCTGTCCGGCCAGGGCGATGAGTATGACGCGGAGTTCCACAATCTCTATCAGGAACTGGCCAGGGAAAAGCAGGTGCCCCTGATGCCCGATTTCCTCCCCGGCATTCCCGGCAACCTGGAGCTGACCCTCCCCGACGGCCTGCACCCCAACGAGGCCGGTGTGGACGCCATCGTGGCTGCCGTGTTGCCGGTATTGCGGCCCATGTTTGACGAGGTGTTGGGTGGGTGATCGTCTTTCAACTCTCTTCTTTTATATCCAGAAATATCACTGCCCCCGGATCAACCCCGCGATCTGCCGGGTATCGAAGGTGTTGGCCCGCTGCTGGATTTCACCAGCGTAGTTGGACTGCATGGCTTTGCCTTTTTCCAGCAGGGACGCAAAATCTGTTTGAGCTGGTTCATGCTGATGGTCCGCCCGCTGGAGTACTATTCCTTGGCCACCTGACCCAGGGCGAAGGTCGTGGCAAAGGAGAACGCCGAGGCACAGACGTTGTCCGATTCCAGTAATTCGTACCCGGCCTGCCAGTCGGTCAAGGCATGTATCACAGGGAAATAGAAGGCCATGAACTCGCGAAAATAGCGCTCCAGGGGGATTTTCCAGGGGCTTGTCGTAATCGTCGGCGGACATGTTCGGCCTTTATGCCCCAGACGTGCTCAAGCTTGGCCATGCGGCCTCGTGTGAGCGTGAGGCGATAGATTTGTGATGTGGTGATCTGGTTTATTGGGATATTACGGAAGTTGGCTCTTTATTCGTCCAAGTGTCAACCTGTTCTGAACCATCCCTAAATAAATTACCGCAAACCTTGCTCGGCAGCAAAAACCACTGCTTTCGATTTGCATGGAAATCGAAAACGGCATATTAACGCAGCATGTTTTCCCGAATTCTCCAAACCGAGCGATTAGCCCGGCGATCCTGCTTTCTCTGGGGGCCGCGTCAGGTCGGGAAGAGCACGTTGCTGCGGCGTCTCTTTCCCGAGGCCCCGTATTACGATCTGCTCGACGCGGCCTTGTTCCGCCGTCTCAGCGCCAACCCCGTCCTTCTGAGCGAGGAGCTGAACGCCCTGGGTTGGGAGCAGGGGCGACAACCGTGGCCGATCATCATTGACGAGGTCCAGAAGTTACCGGAACTCCTGGATGAAGTGCATCGACTCATGGCCAGACACGGTTGGCGCTTCGTTCTCAGCGGCTCCAGCGCCCGGAAGCTGCGCAAAGGGGGTGGAAACCTACTCGGAGGCCGAGCGGTGAGCCGGGAACTCCTGCCCCTGACATCACGGGAAATTCCGGACTTCAACCTCGAACGCGCCCTGAATCACGGCCTGCTTCCAACCCATTACCTGGACGACGACCCCGGCGAGCTGATCGCTGCGTACGTCGGCACGTATCTCAAGGAAGAAATACTGGCGGAGTCCCTGGTTCGCAGCCTCCCGGTCTTTCAACGGTTCCTGGAAGTGGCGGCGCTTTCCAACGGTCAACCGGTCCAGTTCGCGACCATGGCGCGGGAAGTCGGGCTTTCGGGTCCCGGTGTGCGAGGACATTTTGAAATCCTGACCGACACGCTGCTCGGTTTCTGGGTGCCGGCGTGGCAAAAACGCCAAAAACGCCGAACTGTTGCCGCACCACGATTCTATTTTTTCGACATCTGCCTGGTTAACGACCTGGCCTGCCGCGGTGCGCTGCGTCCAGGCTCCGTTGCATTCGGCGCGGCCTTTGAGCACTTTGTCCTCATGGAGCTGCGGGCCCATTGCGCCTACTCACTCCGGTCCTACCCCCTCTCCTACTGGAGAACCTCTTCCGGCCTGGAAGTGGACGTCATCCTCGGTGACGGCGACGTTGCCATTGAAATAAAATCTTCCGACCGCCCAAACGCCGACCACTTGAAAGGGCTGCGGGCCTGGAGGGAGGAACACCCGGCCAGCCGGTGCATCCTGGTCAGCCGGGCCGACACGCCCCGGACAACTGACGACGACATTGAAATCCTCCCCTGGAAGGTATTCCTCGACCGCCTCTGGGCCGACGCCCTTCATCCTGATCAACAGCGAAAGCAGAGTTGATCGTAAGCGACCACAGGGTAAAATATTTGCTGGGTCATAATCCAACATCTACCATGGTGCCCTCATGAACACGCCGGCACCTGCCTACCGGAGCATTAGGATTTTGGTAACTCCTCACCTGCGTTCGGGCTTGTCTCGATTTTTCAGCCTCGCCTGTCTGACTGAGCCAGGATTCGTTCATCGAACCATTGCCGGACGCCTGAAGTGCCAACTGTTGTTTATTCGGG
>SKYX01000292.1 GCA_007127655.1 Desulfonatronum sp. | reverse complement strand
CGCAGCCGAGACAGAGCAGGGCTTTCCGAAAATCACCGGCCCCTGCGACTTCTCGTTCCCCAGAGATCATGGCCAGCATCCGGACCATCGCATCGAGTGGTGGTACTATACGGGCAATCTGCGCACGGACGCGGGACGGGCCTTTGGCTTCCAGCTGACCTTTTTCCGCAGCCGGCTCCAGCCCCCGGGATCGGAGGAACAGCCGACATCACCTTCCTCCTGGCGCACCTCCCAGCTCTATCTGGCCCATTTCGCCCTCAGCGACTTGGCAGCCGAAGCCTTTCGGTACAAGAAGAGAACCGTCCGGGGAGCCATGGACCTGGCCGGGGTGGAACAGGATGCCAACCAGGTCCGCATCCACCTGCGGGACTGGCATGCCACGATCGCCCCGGATGGCCATTTTCTCTCGGCTTCAGCCCCAAGTGCAGGTCCCGGCATAGGCCTTGAATTGCACCTTGTGCCCCGCAAACCCATCGCAATCCAGGGCGCGGGCGGTTACAGCCGGAAGGGGTTTCGGCCGGAATCCGCCAGCTGCTACTATTCCTTCACCCGATTTCAGGCCCAAGGCACGGTCCGCGTCGGCGGGGATGAATATGCCGTCACCGGGCAGGCCTGGATGGATCATGAATATTCCTCGAACCTTTTGGAGGGAGGGCTCACGGGATGGGACTGGTTCAGCATCCAGTTGGATGACGGCTGGGATGTGATGGCGTTCAGGCTGCGGCCGGAAGATCAAGGGACGGACCAGGCCCACGGCGGATGGTCCAGTGGGAGTCTGATCAGCCCGGAAGGCCGTGTGACGCCTCTGGGCCCGGATCAAATCGAGTTTACCCCCTTGCGGACCTGGACCAGTCCTGCCAGCGGCGCGACCTACCCCCTGCACTGGGAAATATCGGTGCCCTCCGCAAATCTCAGACTGCGTGTGACGCCGCGTCTGCAAGACCAAGAGTTGGTCTCCGAACCTGGCACCGGCGGAGTGACCTACTGGGAGGGTTCCATCAGCGTTCAGGGAACACGGAGCGATCGTCCCGTCTCCGGGCTGGGTTACGCGGAATTGACCGGCTATGCCGGGCCGGTTCCGTTGGGGCCGGCCAGGCAATAATTTTTGCGTTCAGAAAAGGGGATGGTTCAATTTTCCGGAAAAATGGGTGGACACGTTTTTTTGCTGTAAAAAGCGCCGCAAAGAACGAAATGTAGGGGCGGCCCTCGCGGCCACCCTGGCTGGGTGGGGCAGCGAGGAGCTCCGGTAGATAACGAGCAAACGTTTTGCCATGATGAATGGGCATAGGGCAGGCGCAAGGCCTGCCCCTACAAGATGCTGCTATCTACACGATCATCTGGGGCAAGACGCTCAACCAATACCGAACCATCCCCAAAATCCAGTTGACTTTGCTCCAGCGATGTCCACTAACTACCAATGCATCTTGATCAACCCGCCAAGACGCTCTTGACTGACGACGCGCCACGAGGTTTCCCCTGGTCATCCTGGCTTCAGGCCGCCCGCTTGCCATCCCAGCTGTATATCTTTTGGCCGCTGCTGCTGGGGCAGGCCATGGCCTTTCAGCAGGGAGCGCCCATGAATTGGGCTGTTCTGCTGCTCTGCCATGCCTACGGTCTGCTCATCCAGTTGTTCATTGTCTTCGCCAACGACGTAGCTGACGTGGAGACGGACAGAGCGAACACGACGTATACGATCTTTTCCGGTGGTTCCAGGGTGCTGGTGCGGGGCCTGTTGCCAGGAAGGCATCTGGCCCTGGCCGCTGGAGCCTGTGCTCTCCTCGCCCTTCTGACTGGGCTTGTTCTGCAGTTTATTTCGGGAACATGGCTGCCGCTGCTGCTGATCATTGCCGGCCTTGGACTGTTGTGGGCATACAGTTTTCCACCGTTCCGCCTTTCCTATCGAGGCGGAGGAGAACTCCTCCAGATGCTCGGCGTGGGCCTTGTCCTGCCATTGATCGGGTATTCCGCCCAATCTGGTAGCATGTCCGGCTTTGGGTGGGCTTTCCTGGTTCCAGTGCTGCTCTTTTCCCTGACCTGCGCCATGAGCACGGCCCTGCCCGACGAACCTTCGGACAGGAAATCCCGGAAGCGATCCAGCGCGGTCCTGCTGGGGACCAGGACCAGCCAGTGGTCCATATTGGTAATCAATGCGGCCGTGCTCTGTTTCCTCCTGATGGCTCCCCTGTCCGGCACGACGTTTACGGAGAGAGCCCTGATCTCCGGCTTGGGCACGGCCATATGGCTGACCAGCCTGGCCTTCCTGGGCTCCCGTCCGGGCAGCCGTGCCGTGACGATATTTGTTGCCTTGCAGGTGAGCCTTTTCCTGGTTGGCCTGACCGGACTGACAATGGTCCTTTTGACCTCCTGACCGCAAGACGGAGCGCGCTGCAACCGCTCTATTGACGGAGAAACCAACAAGAACCTCCGTATGGCCACCATGACGAAATCCCTGGGTCCCTGTCCGATCTGCGGACGACCGATGCATGACGGTCCCAGTGTGGACCGCCATCATTGGCAACCCAAATCCCGCGGCGGATATGCTGCCGACCCGGTGCACCGAATCTGCCACACCAAAGTCCACAGTCTGTTTTCCGAGCGGGAACTGGCAACGTTGTATTCCAATCCCGAACAGGTGCGGGATCATCCGGAAATGCGCAAGTTCATCACCTGGGTGCGGCGCATGCCACCGGAATATATCGGCAAGAACCATCCTCCGCGGCAACGGGATTGAACATCTGGCGCAACTGCTCAGCACATTCTCATTGTGACAACACACCAATCCCCAGATCCGCCACCGGCCAATCGGCTGCCGATGCGCACAATCCTGGCCTATGCCGGGCCGGGCCTGATGCTCTCCACGGCCGGGTTGCCGCTGTTCGTCTATCTGCCCAAATTCTATACGGACACCCTGGGTGCCGGCGCGGCCATGATCGGGCTGTTCATCTTCGCCGCCCGACTCCTGGACGGAATCTCCGACCCGCTCATCGGCTGGCTCTCGGATCGCACCCGAACCCGCTGGGGTCGGCGCCGACCCTATCTGATCTGGGCATCACCGCTGCTCGGGCTGATCCTTCTGGCCCTCTTCGCCCCACCGGATCTCAATCCCACCCAAGCCGGCCTGTGGTTTGGGTTCCTGCTGCTGTTCCTTTCCGTGGCCTGGACTCTGGTCAATGTCCCCTGGGAAGCCCTGGGGCCGGAGCT
>SKYX01000070.1 GCA_007127655.1 Desulfonatronum sp. | reverse complement strand
TGATGGTCCTGGTCTCCATGATGGGCAACGTCCGCGAGCGGGCGTCGGAAATCGGCGTGTTCCGGGCCATCGGCTACCGTCGCGGGCACGTGATGCGGATCATTTTTTTGGAGGCCGGGATTCTCTCCCTGGTGGGCGGGGCTCTGGGCTACATGCTGGGTTTGGTCGCGGTGCGGTTGACGTTGCCCTTGTTTATTATCGGAGAGGTGGACGCATCCCTGGCGCACCATGTCACCCACGGCGATCCGCTGCTGCCCGTTCTGGCCATCGGACTGGCCGTGCTGGTGGGCCTGGCGGCCAGCGTCTACCCGGCCCTGATGGCCTCGCGCATGGATCCCAACGATGCGTTGCGGGCGATGTAGCAAGCTGTTGAAAAATCCCCGCTGGCTGCGTTGCCGCAAAGCGATCAAGCCCTCACGTATGAAGCAATACGCTTCGGTCTTGATCGCTTTTTGCGCCTTGCCATCGTGGTTTTTGAACAGCTTGCGATACGTGCTCTGAAATTGAAAGATTTCGAACGATCTCACTAAAAAAATGAGGAAAACTTCGTGAGCGACATCATCGCCACTGATTTAAGCAAGGAGTACGGCCAGGGCGCCGCCGCGGCGATTGCCCTGGACAAGGTCAGTCTGCGCATCACCAGCGGGGAATTCGTGGCGGTCATGGGGCAGTCCGGCTCGGGCAAGTCCACGCTGCTGTCCATTCTGGGGGCGCTGAACACCCCCACGTCCGGAACCCTCACCGTGGACGACCTGAACATCTATGATCTGAATCAGGATCAGCGGGCGGACTTCCGGCGAGAGTACCTGGGTTTCGTGTTCCAGAGCTTCCATCTGCTGCCTTATCTGAACGTCCTGGAAAATGTGATGATCCCCCTGGCCGTGATCCCCGAGCCCCGCAAACGCAAGGAGGAGCGGGCTCTGGCGGCCCTGGCCGAAATGGGGTTGGACAAAAAAGCCCGGCGGCTGCCCAGCGAGATATCCGGCGGCGAACAGGAACGGGTGGCCATAGCCCGGGCCGTGGTCAACGACCCGCCGATCCTCCTGGCCGACGAACCCACCGGCAACCTGGACAGCAAGACCGGGGGCGAAGTCATGGCCCTGCTCGGCCGCCTCAACGCCAAAGGCCGGACCATCGTCATGGTCACCCACAGCGAGGACAACGCCCGGCATGCGGGGCGCATTTTGCGTTTGGCGGATGGGCGGTTGCTGGGCGAGTCGGGTTGACGTAGCTGCCCAGCACATGCCGGCCTTTGCGTGAGGCCGATAGTTGTGCTGGGGAGTTGTGGAATTTTCGGCCTGGCCTGTCTATCGGAGATCTTCGATGAGCGCCTGAATTTCCCGAAGGCTGACGGTCTCTCGATCTGATTTTGCATAGAGCAGTAAGAGATACAAACGCTGGCCTTGATGATCTTCAAAATAATACAACATTCGGTAACCGCCGCTCTTCCCTTGACTCCTGTCTGAATTTCTGAGGCGAAGCTTCCGAATTCCGGAGGCACCAGGAATGATGCTTCCAATGGTCGGATTTTCAAAAAGGATTTCTATCGCCAACGCAACATCGTGCTTGACGGATGGAAACCGTTTTTTCAATACTTTGATGCAGTGTTTAAAGGCTGGACCGAAAACAATGTCATAAGGCACCGAGTTCACTTCTCCATCGTTGAGCTGGTGCTGCCGTCCGCGCTTCGTCAAGCAATTTTTCCAACAAACCGGACGCAACCAACAGGCGATCTTCTTCTTCGCCGTCACGATGCATCAAATTATCCAGGATCAGCTCGATTTTTTCAAACGAGTCAATATCCACGATCACCGCTTTCTCGCGATCCTTTTCATACACCATGGGAAAACGATCTTTGGACCAAAAGTTTTGAGCTAACATTTCATGTAACCTCAACTGATATGTTGGAACTACTCAGTTCATCCGAGTAATGCAGCCTGGATACCCGCTCCCCATCTGCATGAGGACAGGCTTCGCGGGTATGACTGACTCGTGAACGGCATTGAAAAACACGTCATTCCCGCGAAGGCGGGAATCCAGCCTCGGTGTGAGGCTCTGCCCAGGATATGCTGAATAGTTTCCAGATGTTTTTTAATGGATCAGCACAAACACTCCAGAGCCTGAATGCTCACTTCCGCCTCGCCTTGGCCGAGATTGGTGAGCAGTGCTTTCACCACGAGCATGCCTAGCACCCTTTTTCGGACAAGCCAACCATCCTAAAGAAGTGCAGTCCGTCAAGTTCAAGGAAATTGCCGAGCGTTTCGACTCTCTGCAGCGGGAGATGGACAAGCGCTTCAGCAGGTTGCAATGGACCATGATGCTCGGGTTGACCATGCTCGGGGTGCTGATCGGCGTGATGGGGTATCTGGGAATGTAGGCGGGTTCCCGCTCGGCTGCACTTCAGGATGTCCGGAGATGGGAGCTTTCAGCGTCCTCCCCGCTCCAGTGCGAAAAGCGCCAGCGAGGCCCGCATGTTCGGCCAGAGGCGGACCCTTCGAGGGAGGTCCTGGCGGTCCAGGTTGACGAACAGTTCCTTGCGCACCTTCCAGTGCTTTTCCTGGCACAGAGCGCGGAAATCCTTGACCGTGGCCAGGCGGATGTTCGGGGTGTCGTACCACTGGTAGGGCAGGGTCGGGTTTACGGGCAGGCGGCCCTTGAACACGATCTGGGAGCGGATCCGCCAGTAGGTGAAGTTCGGGAAGCTGACCAGGACCCGTCGCCCGACCCGCAGGGCCTCGGTCAGCAGGTGCAGCGGCCGGGCCGTGGCCAGGAGCACCTGGTTGAGCACCACCGCGTCGAAGGCTCCTTCGCGCAGATCAGTCAGACTTTCCTCCAGATCGGCCTGGATCACGGACAGGCCGCGGCTCAGGCACTCGGCCACGGCCCCCGGCTCCAGTTCCACCCCTCGCTCCTCAACTCCCCGATCCGCTTTCAGACGCAACAGCAGGTCCCCGTTGCCGCAGCCCAGATCCAGCACCCTGGCCCCCTGGGGCACCAGGCTGACGATGGACGTGTCCAGGGCCCGGTCCCGGGGACGGCTACGGCTCCAATCCACCTGTTGGGGGGTGACGCAATGGGCGTTCATGACGCGGCCATCCGGGTCAGGCGGTCCAGAAAGCCGGCCACCACGTCGCCCATGCGATGGCCGGGCAGCAGAAAGGCGTCATGGCCCTGGTCGCTTTCGATGTTGCAGTAGGACACGTCCAGGCCGACCCGGC
>SKYX01000094.1 GCA_007127655.1 Desulfonatronum sp. | reverse complement strand
GCCTGGCCCGGTACCAGGCCATGATCTTTTTCGTGGCCAGGGGAAAGGCGCCCAGCAGGACAAAGGAAAAAATCAAGCCCGGCGAAAGAATCCCTCCCAGGGAATCGATCCGCCCCAGTTCCCGACCGGCGTTGACGTAGACCAGGGTGCCGGGGAGCATGCCGACCTGGGAGACCCAGAAGAAAGTGCGCAGCTTCATTCGGGTCAGGCCCATGACCAGATTGATCATCCAGAATGGAAAAATGGGAACAAGGCGCAACGTGAACAGATAAAACGCCCCTTCCTTCTCTATGCCCTGGTTGACCGCAACCAGACGCTGCTCGAACCGGCGCTGGACCCAGTCCTGAAGCACGAACCGGGAAGCGACGCAGGCCAGCGTGGCCCCGATGGTGCTGGCAAAGGAGACCACCACCGTCCCCACCAGCAGACCGAACAAGGCTCCCCCCGCAAGGGTCATGATCGCGGCTCCGGGCAGGGACAAGGCGGTGACCAGAATGTAGACCCCCATGTACACGGCGATCACCGTGGCGGTCTGTTCCGCGTACAGGGCCTGAAACCGCTGCTGGGAATCCTTGATGTAGTCCAGGGAAAGGTATTGCCCCAGGTCAAAGAGGAAAAACGCCCCAACCAGGGCGGACAGGGCAAGGATAATGACGATTTTCTGGATGGTTTTGGATTGCATTTGGCTTCCCGTGAGCGTTTCTGCTTGTATGGGCGACAGCGAAAGGCATGGTTTGCCGCGTTCAATCGGCAAGGGCGACCGCGGGTCGCCCCTACGTTCCATTCGTAAATTACTCTCTTCGGCAATTATGGCGACCGACCGGTCGCCCTACGCGGCAATGCTCCCCCCTCAGGTGAACCCGGAACCCGCGGTGCAGGCGTAGCAATGCTCCGCGGTGGTAATGGACGCGCCGGGAATGGGGGGGGCGTCCATTTTTGTGACGTGCTGTCGCATCCCACCCAGGGGAATGGCCTTGGCCAGATGAAAGTCACAGTCGTGCAGATCTCCTTTCCAGTCCAAGGAAACCAGGCTCCGGCACATCAGACCGGCCACGGCCTCGGGATTGAAGGCCTCGGTCAGGCGAGCCATGTACTGCTCGTAATTGCCTGAAGCCTCAAGCCATGTCCGAAATCGGCCCAATGGCACATTGGCAAAGGTGTACAGATTGTTGAAAACAATGTCCCACTTGCGTTGCAGTTCCCGGCGAAAGCGCTCCTCTGTCCGACCCTGGTCCGGCGGCATGAACGCCCCGGCCGGGTTGGACACCAGGTTCAACTCCAGCCCGGTTCCGGACTGTCCGTAACCCAAAGTGTTCAGCCATTGCAGCGTGCGCACGCTGGCGTCCATTACCCCGCCGCCGCGCTGGGCGTCGGTCTGGGAAGCGTGGGTCGCCGGGAGGGAACAGACGAGAACGATCTTCAAGTCGCGGCAGAGCAGGCCGAGATGATCCCGGGCCGAGTCCCTGATGGCGGTTAAATTGGAGCGGAGCATGACCCTTGGAGTCGCTTCGGCCAGACGGGTCAAAAGGTGATCGATCTCGGGGACCATTTCCGGTGCGCCACCGGTCACGTCGGCCGTCTGAAATCCGCCCCGGGCCGCATAGTCAGTGACCTGATCCATGGTTTTCCGGTCCATGATCTCCGTGCGTTTCGGCCCGGCCTCCAGGTGACAGTGTCGACAGGCCTGGTTGCAGAGCAAACCGGTGTTGATCTGCAGGGTGTGGGTCTGCTCACGTTCCAGGCGCAATCCATGCCGGGCAAGGGTTTGGGCAAAACCGACACCAGCCGAAGGGCAAGGCGCTGATTGGGTTTCCTGCATGGCACAATCCCGCGGTTCCAACGTCATGACCAAATCACCCGAAATGCCTACAAGGAAAGCTTGTCCGCCGCATTGCGCATCTGCAAGCCATGGACGAGCGAGGCCCCCCCGCGGATCGCCGCGGCCACGTGCACGGCCTCGGTCATTTCCGCCGTATTCGAACCCTGCTCCAGGCATTCCTTGGCATAGGCGTCGATGCAATAGGGGCACTGCACGGCATGGGCCACGGCCAGGGCGATGAGGCTCTTTTCCCGGGCCGTGAGTTCCCCCTCGGCCATGACCGCTCCGTAGTACTCGAAGAATTTCTTGGCCAGTTCCGGCGCGTCCTTGCCGATTTCAGCAAACCGCGGCAGATCCTGGGAATCGTAATAGGATGTCATCAGAGTCTCCTTGTGATTTTTCGATGGGGTGCGAAACAGTCATTCATTGAGGTCCCAGTCGTAATCGTAGGAAATGCGACCGGTGTAATTTCGAAGTGTCTCTGCCAGGGGCTCGTCAGCGTACGTGGCCAGATGTTCCAGGAGTTCCTGTTGCGTCTGGCCGAAATCTTCGGAAAACCAGTTGAAGATGGAGGACAGCCGTAGACGTCTTCCGTCGAAATGGACTCCCCGTGGATGGTTGATGAATTCCCGTGCCGCCGTTTCCATCATGTCTTCCAGATTGTCAGCTGTGAAAGCCCGGGGTTGTAAATTCGGGCACCCCATGCTGGCGCAGTTCACCGCGTAATGAATCCGCGGGTCTTGCCAGATCGGGCGCAGAATGCGGTGCTCCATGTCGTTCAGGGTCAGGGGTTCTCCCTCAACCTCCGCCAGGGGCGCGTCCCACGGTCCGCGGGTGAAAAATCCAGGGGAAATATTGATCCTTCGGATACTGGCGACCGGATAGTGTTCCAGAATCACCTCCACGGTCAAGGCGTTGTAAAAATTGATCCAGTAGGCCATCTGCCCGTCGCGGTTCAGCGCGGACACAGTCGTTCCCTGGAGGCTTTGGATATATGCCTGCAAGGCTTTCCGGTCCGCCGGGGTCACGTCGGCGTACCGAACCATGTTCACCCCTGATGGGTGGTCGGTCACGAGATAGGCGGCCAGAAACGCGTCCCATGCTCCGTGGTCCACCTGCTGCGAAGACGCGGACTCGTATGTCTCCCAGCGCGGCCAGAGGTCGGCCTTGGGCGCGGCCCAGGCCATTTCGGTCGCCATGAGCAGGCCGATGATGATCATGATTTTGATCACGTTCATTTGTATACTGCTTTTGGTTGAGTGTTAATAATTTGGCTCTTTATGCGTTTCGGACAGTTTGTCTGCCGGGCTGCGGCATGATTCCGGTCCCTGCCCCAAAGGGGCTATGTATCCCAGCCCAGGGTTGTCCAGCCAACGGCTGGGCTACCCTGGGAGCCTTGGGAAAGAT
>SKYX01000390.1 GCA_007127655.1 Desulfonatronum sp. | reverse complement strand
GGCATCCGTTCGGTGTAGGGGCGACCGGCCGGTCGCCCCTACGGACGTAGGCATGGACAACCGTAATCGGAAGTGTCAACCAATTTTTCTTGCAAAACGATCCCATTCATTCGCCTTGCATCGTCCATTTACAGGCGGTTGACTCCGGTCCGGCTCTCCGATATTGGGATATGTTTTCGTTTTGTTTCTTGAAGCTTCAAGCCCGGATACCCCATGTTCGACAGTTTAGCGGATCGTCTGCAATCCGTCTTCAAAAAAATCCGCGGTCACGGCCGATTGGATGAGAAGAGCATCCAGGAAGGCCTGCGCGAGGTACGTCTGGCCTTGTTGGAGGCGGACGTCAATTTCAAGGTCGTCAAGGACTTCGTGGACCGGGTCCGGGAACGGGCCATGGGCCAGGATGTTTTGGGCAGCCTGACGCCCGGTCAGCAGGTGGTCAAGATCGTCCACGACGAAATGGTCGACTTGTTGGGCGGCGAGCATCTGGGGCTGCAACTCCAGGGCAAGCCGCCGGTGGTCATCATGCTGGTCGGTTTGCAGGGATCGGGAAAGACGACCACCGCGGCCAAGCTGGCCCTGCATCTGCGCCGCTTGAAGCGTTCCCCCTACCTGGTCCCCGCGGACGTCTACCGCCCCGCCGCCATCGATCAGCTCCAAAAACTGGCCTCCCAACTGGAGGTTCCGGCCTTTGCCTCCACCGCCCAGATGCGTCCCGTGGATATCTGCCTTCAGGCCCGTGACGAGGCGGCCCGAAAGGGTTTGGACGTGCTCCTGGTGGACACGGCCGGGCGGCTGCACATCGACGAGTTGCTGATGGAAGAACTGGTGGCCGTGAAGCAGGCCATGAATCCTCAGGAAATTCTCTTCGTTGCCGATGCCATGACCGGTCAGGATGCGGTCAACGTGGCGGTCAAGTTCGACGAGCTTTTGGATCTGTCCGGCATTGTGCTGACCAAGATGGAAGGCGACGCCCGGGGCGGTGCGGCCCTGTCCATCAAGTCCGTGACCGGAAAGCCGATCAAGTTCGTGGGTATGGGCGAAAAGGTCAGCGACCTGGAGGTCTTCCATCCGGACCGCGTGGCTTCGCGCATCCTGGGCATGGGTGACATCCTCTCGCTGATCGAAAAGGCTCAGGGCTCCATAGATCAGGATGAAGCCGAGGCCCTGCAGAAAAAGATGCAGAAGGCCGAATTCAACCTGGAGGATTTTCGCGTCCAGATGCGCCGATTGCGCAAGCTCGGGTCCCTGGAGGGCATGCTCAAACTGATTCCGGGCATGGGCGACATGCGCAAGCAGCTTGGCGAGATGAAGATGCCGGAAAAGGAAATGGGCCGCATGGAGGCGATCATCAACTCCATGACTTCGGCGGAGCGCAAGAACCCCAAGCTGATGAACGCGAACCGCAAACTCAGGGTGGCCAAGGGCAGCGGTGTGAAGGTCCAGGACGTGAACGCGCTGTTGAAAAATTTCGAGCAGATGCAAAAAATGATGAAGAAGATGACCAGCGGGGGAGGTCTTGGAGGGATGAAGATGCCCTCCGGCCCCGGCGGGATGGGCTTGCCCGGCGGTCCGGGCGGCCTGGGCGGACAAGGGCTTCCCGCGGGCATGCCGAAACTCGGGACCAAGTCCGCGACCAAGAAGAAAAAGGAACGGCGCAAGAAAAAACGCCGCTGAGATCACCGGCGCAATCCACGCCCCCATTTCACGACACCATTTCAGATCAACTTGAAGAGAGGAACGCAACAATGGCAATGAGAATCAGACTGACCCGAATGGGCTCCAAGAAGAAGCCGTTTTATCGCATCGTGGCCCTGAACAGCGAAACCCGCCGTGACGGTCGCGCTTTGGATTTTCTCGGCTACTATAATCCGATGAAAGAGCCCAATGAACTGAAGATCGACACCGACAAGGTCCGCGAATGGATTGCCAAGGGCGCCAAGCCCACGGACACGGTTCGTTCGCTGTTGACCAAAGTAGGCTTCAATCAAGCCCAGGCCTAGCAGTTCGCAGAAAAACGCCCGGCGGCTGCGTGCTTCAAACGTAGCAGCCCTTCGCGTTTTTTTGAGCTGTTTCACGTCGATGAGCTTTTACGGAGTGAAGACGGCATGAAGGAACTCATCGAATATATTGCCACGTCCTTGGTGGATCAGCCCGAGGCGGTGCAGGTTTCCCTGGTGGAGGGCGAACAGTCCTCCGTAGTGGAACTGCGCGTGGCCAAGGAAGATCTTGGCAAGGTCATCGGCAAGCAGGGCCGGACGGCCAAATCCCTGCGCACGATTCTCGCCGCCGCCTCGGCCAAGGCTGACAAGCGGGTGGTGCTGGAAATCATCGAATAGGCGGATTTTATCATGCCCGGGCAGCCGTTGGTCCTGGTCGGAAATGTGATCAAGCCTCACGGTTTGGCAGGGGAGTTCAGTGTCAAAGTACACGTGGACTCCCCTGATTTTTTTGCCCGCGCCCCGCGCCTCTACCTGCGTCGCGCTCCTGGAGAGCATCCGCGTCCTGTCGCGGTGGTTTCCTGGAGAATGCATAACGCGCGGCTTCTACTCCGCTTGGACCAGGTCCAGGGGCGTGATGAAGTGGAGCAGGTGCGCGGGGCGGAACTGCTGGCGCGCCGCGAGGATTTGCCCGATCGTTCGGATGAGGACATTTTCATTCAGGAACTGATCGGCATGCGGGTGCTGCTGCCTTCCGGCGAGGTGTTGGGCCGGATCGAGAACGTCAACTTCGGTGCCGGTACCGGAGTCGGCCAGGAGATATGGAGCATCCGGACCGGGTCGGGCCGGGAAGTACTCTTTCCGGCACACCAGGATTTCGTCCTGGACGTGGACCTGGCCGCGGCCACGGTGCGCATCGATCCGCCGCCTGGGTTGTTGGAATTGTATCTGGGGGAAGAAGGGTAGGGTTAGGATTCAGAATTCAGAATTCTGAATTCGGAGGGACTTGGAAGCGATTCCTTGTTTCTGGGTCGTAATCCTTAACGTGCACGTGAACGTTCACGTACACGGATATCCCGAGTTTTGTGATTCATTGGGATACTCTTTCCCAGGATGGCAGCATGCAGTTCAATATTGTCACGCTTTTTCCGGAGTTTTTCGCTTCGGTCCTGCACTGCGGCCTGCTGGGCAAGGCCCTGGAGCAGAAGACGGTCACGGTTCGGTTGATCAATCCCCGGGATTTCGCCGTGGACCGGCATCGCAGCGTTGACGACCGGCCCTATGGTGGCGGGCCGGG
>SKYX01000317.1 GCA_007127655.1 Desulfonatronum sp. | reverse complement strand
CTCTTTGCGCTGGGCAACGCCTTGATGAACGATTCCTGGTTCAGTCAGACAATCGATCCGTCCCAAACAGGGTCAACCAGCCTCATATTTTTCAAATGGTTACGTGAGAACAACATTGCCCTGAACGGCTGGCGAGAACGGCTTGACAGAAGTCAGTGTTGACGATAATATGAATCATTCTTTTTCACAAAGGCGAAGTCTTTTTTCTCCTCAAACAAAACAAAACGGAGGGATGGAGTATGGGATGTGACGTCAAACCGCATCATGAGCCGGTGGAACATGTGAAGATTGGAAAGAAAGTTTGCGATTTCACCATGGAAACCTACGACCCGAAAGAAGGGGCTTTCGGGTCCGTGAGCCTGAAGGAACTGAACAAGGCCGGAAAGTGGGTGGTGCTTTTTTTCTACCCGGCGGACTTCACCTTTGTCTGCCCCACGGAGTTGGCCGACCTGGCTGAGAAGTACGCAACCCTGGAGCAGATGGGCTGCGAGGTGATCGCCGTGTCCACGGACACCAAGTTTTCGCACCTGGCCTGGAGAAACAGCGAGAAGCTGCTGGAGAACGTGAAGTACATCATGGCCGCGGACCCCAACGGCGCGGTGTCCCGCTATTTCGGCGTTTACGACTGCCATACCGGATTGGACCTGCGGGGAACGTTCATCATCAACCCAGAAGGGGTCTTGGTCTCCTCGGAGATCAATTTCTACAACGTGGGGCGGAACTCGGACGAGTTGCTGCGGAAGATGGAGGCCAACATCTACCTCCTGGACCATCCGGCGGAAGCCTGCCCCGCGAAATGGACCAAGGGGGGAAAGACCTTGACGCCGTCGGAAAAGCTGGTGGGCAAGGTGTACGAATCCTTGAATGAATAGACGGTCATCCCTTCCCTGGAATGGCCATTGAATGGGTCGGCGTCCTTGTGACGTTGACCCGTTTGTTTTACGTGGGTCACTCGGCGTACATTTCCGTGATCAAGGTGAGCGGTTGAGCTGCCTAGTCGTCGGAGAACTGGTCGATTTTTCGGACCTTCTGCTTTCTCATCTCCCCGGATTTGTCGCTTGCCCTTCATCCGTGCACCCTGCTAGAGATGACGCGGAAACGCGGGGAATGATCTGGTCGGCCCGGGGGTGTTTTAAATTGGGCGCATGCTGACGGTGATCGTCGGGAAACTGGGAAGCTATGGAGCACGTTCTTGCAGGTATGGCCGCCATGGGTCTGGGTGTTGGCGGAGTCGATTTTCTGATTGCCTCGGGAACCAGCTTCCTGTTGATTTTCGCCGCGGAGATCGGGGACAAGAGTCAGCTGGTCTGCATGGTTTTGGCCGCGCGGCACAGGGCCTTGCCGGTGCTGGCGGGTAGCGTCCTGGCGTTCGGTGTCTTGAACACTCTGGCGGTTGTCTTCGGCGCGGCCATTGCAAATTGGATTCCCGAGGCCATGGTCTACGCCCTCGTGGCGATCTTGTTCCTGATCTTCGGAGTCCAGGCCCTGCGTGTCGAAGCGGAGCCGGACCAAGAGTGCGCGACGCCTTCCACCGGGCAAAGCATCTTCTGGGCCACTTTTGCCTTGATTTTCGTAGCCGAGTTCGGGGACAAAACCCAATTGGCCGTGGTCGGCCTGAGTAGCGCCAGCATTCCCCTGGCCGTCTGGACCGGGGCCACCTGTGCCCTGGTGGTCACTTCCGCACTGGGCATCTGGGCCGGTTGCACCTTGCTGCGTCGCATTCCGATAATCTTGCTGCACCGGATCAGCGGCTGCTTCTTTATCACCCTGGCCTTGTTCGCCGGGCTGCAAACCTGGCGGGTTCTTGGATAACGGGCTGTTGGAGTTTCGACGTTTCACCTCTACCTGTGAGAAGGATAAAATTGGATGCATATTCACAAGCGCGTTCTGGTTACCGGCGGTGCGGGTTTTTTGGGTTCGTGGCTGTGTGAGCGGCTGTTGGAGCGCGGCTGCATGGTGCTGTGCCTGGACAACTACTTCACCGGGTCCCGGATGAACGTGGAGCACTTGCTGGACAACAAGCACTTCGAGATCATGCGCCATGACGTGACCTTTCCGTTGTTCGTGGAGGTGGATGAAATTTTCAATCTGGCCTGCCCTGCCTCGCCGATCCATTACCAGCACGACCCGGTCCAGACCACCAAGACGTCCGTGCACGGAGCCATCAACATGCTCGGGCTGGCCAAGCGGACCCGGGCCAAGATCATGCAGGCCTCCACTTCCGAGGTCTACGGAAATCCCACCGTGCACCCGCAGCCGGAGAGGTATTGGGGCAACGTCAACCCCATCGGCCCCCGGTCTTGTTACGACGAGGGCAAGCGCTGCGCCGAAACCCTGTTTTTCGATTACCACCGCCAGCACAAGCTGCGGATCAAGGTCGCCCGGATCTTCAATACCTACGGGCCGCGGATGCATCCCAACGACGGCCGGGTGGTCTCCAACTTCATCGTCCAGGCGTTGCTGAACAAGCCCATCACGGTATACGGTGACGGATCCCAGACCCGATCTTTCTGTTACGTGGAGGATCTGGTCGACGGATTTCTGCGGCTGATGGACGCTCCGGACGAATTCACGGGCCCGGTCAATCTGGGCAACCCCGGGGAATTCACCATCAAGGAACTGGCCGAGAAGGTGGTGGCCATGACCGGATCCGCTTCGGAGATCGTGTACAAGCCGCTGCCCAAGGACGACCCGGAACGCCGCAGGCCGGACATCAGCCTGGCCACGGAACGGCTGGGTTGGGAGCCCCGGGTCAAGCTGGATGAGGGTTTGGGCAAAACCGTGGCCTTTTTTCAGCAGCTGATCAAAAAATTCGGTCCGGCAGGCATATTGGGATAGACGCGACTCGCTGGAGGTCATCATGACGGAACGTTCTCGAAAACTCGAACAGGACACCCTGTATCTTTCCGCTCCGGTGAACGCCCTGGTGGAGGGGATCTACCGCCAGAACACCACCCTGGGCCAGCTCAGGGAGCATGGTGATTTCGGTTTGGGGACGTTCAACGATCTGGACGGGGAGCTGGTTCTCCTGGGCGGCTCCGCGTTTCAGATCACCGGGGACGGACAGGTGCGACGACCGGAGGATGAGGTTTTGACTCCCTTTGCCTGCGTCTGTTTTTTCCGGGAACTGACCTTTGAGGAGATCGACTCCGGCTTCGCGGACTTGGAGGCTTTGATGGCCCTGCTGGACAACGAGTTCCCCTCCCCGAACATGATGTACGCCCTGCGGGTGGACGGGGACTTCGAGTTCGT